>CAXTRZ010000001.1:0-3054 GCA_964246715.1 uncultured Acidobacteriaceae bacterium
GAGGGCGATCAGTTCATCGAGCTTGGCGAAAACATCCTGTTGCGAGAGGACGTAGCCGCCTTCCTGGCCGGGCAGCTTGTAGAAGGCGCAGTAGTCGCACTGGGCGACGCAGACGTTGGTGTAGTTGACGATGCGCATGACCATGTAGGTGCAGGCGTGGGGTGCGTGGAAGCGGGCGCGGACCTGCGAGGCGAGGTCGCGGAGGTCGGCGTCCGAGGCGTTGCGCCAGAGCCAGAGAGCGTCTTCCACGGAGATGCGCTCGCGGGCGGCGACCTTGTGACGGATGGCCTGAAGTTGATCGAGTTCAGCGGCGGCTGCGAGTGAGGTCACAGATTTAGTTTACTGGGTTACGAGAGCGCTGGAGCTGAAGGTTTATGGGCCTGGGCGATCTGAGGGAAGTTTCTGCTTGAGCGAGGCCCAATAATACATGGCGCAGCTAGGATCGCGCGAATGGATTGCTGGAAGGCTTTGGCGGATTCGTAGTTCCAGAAGTCATGAGGGAGGATTAAACCCTGATCAAACCATGACCGCGCTTCGGCGTTTGCCTTGATGGCGATACGGCTGTTGCCGATACCGGTCATTCTAATGGGCGCGGGGAGCTTATCCGGCGCAGGCACGGGGACAGTGTCATTCATGACGGCCAAGTTAGGCATGGACGTGGTGCTCTGCGCGGCAGCGTGCTGTGTGGCAGCAAACAGAGCGACGACGAGCAGACATCGGGACGAGAGCGAAGCAGACCAAAACGCATGGCATTACTTTACCGGATGCGCCCTGCAGATGACACAAGGCAGGGCGGGAGCGCGAACATACCACGTTTGTTGTATGAACGTGACGGTAAGAGTGAGAGAGGGATGTGGCTACCATTGCTAAACTCAAACCAAAGTAACCAGGGATAGCTGAAACATGACTCTTTTCTCTTTCAATCCGGCGAACGGGACAACGCTTCGCAGCTATAACGCGCTGAGCGCGGAGGCGGTGACAGCCAAGGTTGCGGACGCACAGCGGGCGTTCGAGCAGTTTCGCGAGACGCCGCTGGAGCTCCGCGTAATGTGGATGAAGAAGCTGGCAGGAATCCTTGAGCAGGAGATGGAGGAACTGGCAACGCTGCTGACGATGGAGACGGGTAAAACGATTCGTGCGTCACGCGAAGAAGTGCTGCAGTGTGCCGTATGCTGCCGTTACTTCGCGGAGAATGCGATCACGCTGCTTGGGGATGAGACCGTAGAAGTTGAGGCGAACCTGTGCACAACGACATGGCACCCGATGGGCGTGCTATTTGCAGTGATGCCGGGGGTCAGCCCGCTGTGGCATGTGTTTCGGGTCATGGTGCCGGCACTGCTGGGAGGCAATGCAATGGTGTCGAAGCATGTGGCCAACGTTCCGCAGTGTGCGGTGGAAGTAGAAGTGCTACTGCGTCGCGCGGGGTTTGCGCATGGAATATTTCAAACTTTACTGATGGATTTTACAGACGTGGAGGTTGTGCTGAACGATGAGCGTATTATCGGCGTGGCTATCGCGGGAATGCGGCAGGCAGGGCGGGAGATTGCGGCACACACGGCATGGATGGGCAAGAAGGCTCTTATAGATCGGGAAGAAAGCAGCGCGTTCCTCGTGATGCCTTCCGCCAATCTGTTTGCGGCAATCCAAGCGGGAGTGGCGCGGTGCGTGGAGAATGGCCAGTCAAACACTTCTACGGCGCGGTTTTTTGTGCATGAGAGCGTGTACGACGAGTTTGCTTTTCTGTTTACAACGGCGATGGAGGATGTGAAGATCGGCAACCCACTGAAAGATGAGACGGAATTGGGGCCAATGCCGACAGAAGAGAGCGTGATCCTCCTAAAGGCGCAGATTGCAAGCGCAGTGGCCGCGGGTGGAAGCGTGTTGACGGGCGGGGAGCCCATGCTGAGCGATGGGAACTACTTTGAGCCGACAGTGATTGTGGATGTTCCTGCAGACGCATGGGTCTGCCGCGAGGAGATCCACGGGCCGGTTGCGATGCTATTCAAGGTGACGTCGCTGCATGACGCGATTGCAGTGGTGAATCGTGCCTGTCGAAATGGTATATCGGTATGGACGCAGGATGAAGGCGAGAAACAGCGACTCTCGCGGCAGCTGGTGTGTGGCAGCGTGTTTATAAATTCACCGATGATTATGGATGCCCGAACGGAGTTAGGCAATTTTAAGGGTGCGGGCTATGGGCAAGCGATGGTCGCCGCTTCGCTACACGACTTTATGAGCGCCAGAACTGTGGTGACGTCAGGATCAATTTCAGCGACTGAGTTCCACTTTGACTTGACTCTCGATGAGTTTGAAAAGGAGGCTCAACTGGCTGAGGCAGAGGAGCCGACAAAGGTGAAGAGCTATAAGCCGGTTCATCCGGAAGAGGCTGAGGTTGAGGACGATCTTTTTGTGATGACGCAGGCTGCGTGGAATGAGCAGGTTTCATCTTTCATTGATGTGGATACGGCTCTGGAAGCCTTCTCAGTGCCGTCCACGGATATGATGCCGGATGAGCCCGATATCAAGGCAGTCGTTTCTAAGCCAATCGCTACTGATAAGCCAATTACTACGGAAAATCCTGTGTCGATTACGAATGAAGTTAAAGCTACCGTTGAAATGACTTCGCAGGCTGCGGCTCTTAGCTTCAAAGAGATGTTTGAGCGGGCACTACAGGTACGTACGTAGTGAATAACGCAGACCATGCGATTTGAAAAGCTTACACGATTAGTGCAGGCTCTCTTCTTTGGTTCTTACGGCTACGACGACAAGGTCGACGCGGCGGTTCATGCGGCGACCTTCCAATGTGGTGTTGGGCGCAACAGGACGAAAGGCCCCATAGCCTGCGACAGAGATACGAGTCGGCGGAAAACCGGCCTCGTCCACGAGCATGGCGAGGACGCTCATGGCGCGAGCGATTGAGAGCTCCCAGTTCGATTGAAAGATGGTGTTATGGATGGGCTGATCGTCCGTATGACCTTCTACGCGGAGCTCAAGACCGTGCTGCATGAGGACCTTTGCGGTGCTGATAAGCTTCTCCGCTGCGCCGGGAAGGAG
>CAXTRZ010000001.1:3064-33272 GCA_964246715.1 uncultured Acidobacteriaceae bacterium
AAGGAGGGTAGCTTCACCGGAGTTGAAGAAGCCAAGCTCTCGCAGGCTGATGACAACGCCGTCATGGGTCTGCTGCATGACGACCTCATGTTTAGTGATGGAGTCTCCGAGTATGCCTTGAAGCTGGCGGCTGAGCTCTTCTGTATCGAAGGAAGGTGGAGCCATAGCTTGAGGCTGAGGCAGCGGGTTGATTGTTGCGGAGGGCTGCAAAACAGGTGGCTCGGGTGGCGCTGCGCTGAGAGATTCAAAACCGGAGTGAATCGCGGTAGAGACGGTGTGGATGGTCTGCTTGTTGTGGCGTGTAAAGGCGAAGAGGACGACGAAGACGGCGAAGAGCAGAGTGACGAAGTCCGCGTACGAGATGAGCCAACGCTCCTGTGAGGGGCCGGCGTAGACGTGTGTGGGGAGCGTCTTACGATAACGACGCCTCATTGCGTGACCATCTCCGACTGCGGCTGCTCCTGCGGCGTCACATTGCCGGCAGTGAGGTACGAGTGCAGACGACGCTTGAGAGCGCGGGCGCTGATGCCTTCGGCCATGGCAATAACCGCGTCGAGGGTTATTTCATGCATCAACTGCTGTTGACGCATGCAAATGCGAAGACGACCTGCGAGCGGAAGGAAGAAGAGGTTGGCGACACCGATGCCGTAGAGTGTTGAGACGAAGGCCACGGCAATTCCCTTGCCGATCTCTGCGACGTTATCCATGCGTTGCATGACCTGAATAAGGCCGAGAACCGCTCCTATGATGCCAAACGTGGGTGCGAAACCGCCCGCTGCTTCAAGGACTCTGACTATACCGTCCCCGCGTTCCTCTTCAAGGTCAAGATCGATCTCCATGGCCTCGCGAAGCTCTGAAAGAACGACTCCATCAACAGCAAGGGTTAGGCTTTTTCTGAGGAACTTGTTTTCGATCTCTGCGAGGTGTGGGTCGATGGAGAGCATACCGTTACGGTGTGCACGCATGCACCAGTCAACAAGTTCTTCAATGTAGTCCGCAGAGAGTGGGTGGGCGTGGAAGAAGACTTGACGCAGTTGCGCGAATGCATCGCGTACAGTGGGCAGAGGAAACTGAATTAAAACGGCCCCCAGCGTGCCACCTATGACGATGAGCGCGGCCGTGGGCTGAAGGATCTGATTGACGCTGCCGCCATCCAGCACGAGACCGGCGACTACTCCGGAGATGGCCACTGCTACACCGGCCATTGTTCCTCGATCGATCTGTCGCTTGCTCATAAATTCATCTACCGTGGCATCCTGCTTGAGTCATCTTCAGCGTCTCTTCCTGGATTGACTATCCCTCGAAAGAGGGTCGCAACGCTTCATGCGTCATCTTCGCTTCCGCAATGATCTGGCGCTTGCTACAAAGCAAGCGGAATGCCAACGAGGATGCATAGAAAGAAAGCTTAATTTGGCCCTACAGATGCAATCTCCAGAGTGATGTCAATCTTAAATACCTGAAAGGATCGCTCGCAGATGCAAGATGAGAGCTCAATGAGAGAATCACCTCTCTTTGCTGCAATTACGTCCTCTTTCCTGTTAGCCCTGTTAGCTTGACGACGAACGATGTTCTGAAGGTGCACAAGAAAAATTGCAAAGACCCTGAACGCGAACACTGAGCTTGTCGATAGAAGTCCTGCAGCAAGAATGACCAGCCCTAAACGAGCGATGCTCATCAAGTGGCGCGACAAGTTTAGAAGTTCAAAAATATCAACTAAGGAGCAATACCATGTCACTCAGCATCCTCAACAACATCTCAGCTCTTCAGGCAGAGAACCAACTCTCAATCACAACCGCTGCAGCGAATAAAAGCCTTCAGCAGCTCTCCTCGGGTTCGCGCATCAACTCCGGTTCGGATGACGCCGCCGGCTTGGCGATCTCCGATGGGCTGAATGCGAACGTTGCCGCTCTCAACCAGTCTTCGCTGAACGCAACGAATGCAGTGGGTTCCTTGCAGACCGCTGATGGCGCGCTCGCCCAGGTGACCGCTCTTCTGAACCGCTCCGTCACGCTGGCCACCGAGGCTTCCAACACCGGGCTTAGCAGCGCGCAGTCCACCGCGATTGATAATGAATTCACTGCTCTGCTACAGCAGATTGGCAACATAGGCACCTCCACGAACTTCAACGGCACCGCAGTGTTCGGCTCTACCGTCTCCGCCTTCACGTCGGACGGTACGAGCAACGGTACGGTGACCATTGGCGGAGCGGTGGCTGGACTGACCACGAGCACACTTGGCTTGGCTAGCTCCTCGCTGACCTCTGCTTCAGCCGCTCAGTCCGCACTGACCGCGATCACTGCGGCGATCTCCACAGTCTCCGCGCAACGCGGTACGCTCGGAGCGACGGTTGAGCAACTCCAGGCTGCATCCACGGTCGATACCAACGAGAGCCAGAACCTGGTGAGCGCGTCAAGCAACATCACCTCCGCGGACATCAGCACGGTGGTTGCAAATGACACCAAATACAGCATTTTGCAACAGACCGGTATCTCGGCTCTCCAGCAGGCCAACCAGCAGGCTCAGACCGTCCTGAAGCTGCTGCAGTAAAAATAGGTGGCTGCGTGCGGAACCGGCACACACTCCTTTTTTCTTCTCCCATGAACGGGCAACAGAGGCAGCAGAATCATGCTTTCTCTGTTGCCATTTCCCTGCATGACCCACTCCGCAATCAAGAGGCATTGCTCTTATGAGCACAACGACATCAACCCTGAATTCTGTACTAAGCGCGCTTGGCGGTACAACCGGCATAGATGTGACCTCTGCCGTGGATGCGATCCTTTATGCAGACCGCGCACCAGAGCGAGCGTGGCAGACGCAGCAGGCGACTCTTTCCAGCCAAACCACGGCCATCAACCAATTGCAGAGCGAGGCCTCGTCGCTGAGCGACGCGCTGAGCGCATTACAGACCACGAGTGGCGTTCTGACCGCTGCAACAGCAACCACTTCAAACAGCAGTGTGGTAACAGCAAGTGCGGCTGATGGGACGGCCGCGAGCAACCACCTGCTGGTGGTGAACAATTTAG
Source organism: uncultured Acidobacteriaceae bacterium (assembly GCA_964246715.1). GTDB lineage: Bacteria > Acidobacteriota > Terriglobia > Terriglobales > Acidobacteriaceae > Edaphobacter. The sequence goes on from CAXTRZ010000001.1 coordinate 6,088, forward strand.
CTTCAACCGGATCTTGGTACTCCAGTGCGGTGAGCAGCAGCTCTGCCACGTTGCCCACAGGAAGCTTTGATATCACAGCAGGCGGCGTGACCACAACGATTCCGGTTGGCAGCGGCGTGAACACATTGGATCAGCTTGCCGCTTCGATTAATAGTCAGGCCCTGGGCGTGACTGCAAATGTGGTAACTGACAGCAGCGGAGCGCGGCTCTCACTGGTCTCGACGACATCCGGCAGCACCGGCGATTTCACCGTGGGCAATGACAGTACAGTGGCATTTACGCGAGCCAACACGGGCAGAAATGCATCGCTGACCGTAGACGGCGTGCCGATCAGCAGTGCGGCTAATACGGTGACCGGTGCACTGAGCGGTGTAACGCTTAACCTGGCATCAGCTTCGCCCGGGGTAGAGATTTCGTTGGCAATTGCGCCGGATTCGAGTTCCATCACGGATGCGGTTAGCAGCTTTGTCACGTCGTACAACACGCTCATCGCCGATGTGAACTCACAGTTTAAGTATGATAGCAAGACGAACACGGCCGGCGTGCTGCAGACCGATAGCGCGGTACAGGGACTGCAATCACAACTGCTAAATGCAGCCAACTATAACTCCGGAAGCTCCACCTTGAATACACTGGATGCGCTGGGGATTACGACGAGTTCCGATGGCACATTGTCATTGAATGTGGCGTTGCTGGGAAGTGCAATTGCGACGAATAGCTCAGCGGTTACAAGCTTTTTTCAGGGTACCGCAGGTGACGGATTTGCGGCTTCATTGAACGCGACGCTGACCACCTATACGGATCCAACTCAGGGCGCATTCACAATCGATCTGAAGAGCATCAGCGCCGAGTACTCGGATCTGACAGATCAGACCAACACGTTAGAACTCTACTTAACCTCTCAACAGACGGTACTGACAGCGCAGTATAATGCGGCCGACATTGCAATTCAGCAGCTTCCACAGAAGCTTAAACAGATTCAGGCACTGCTCAATCCTAACCAAAATAGCTCTTCTTCATAATCTTTATGAGACATAACATGGCATCTCTTGAATATCGACGTGCGGCGACACAGCAGGCGTCCGTGGTCGGGCTCGTGATTGCACTTCACGATACCCTGATCGGCAATCTTAAACGCGCGGCAGACGCGATGGATCGGAACGATATAGCGGTGCGGTGTGACGAATTAGTTCATGGCTTCAAGGTGCTGACGCAGCTGGACGCCATGCTCGACATGAAGAACGGAGGTGAGGCTGCACTAAACATCCGCCGGTTCTACATGCATGTTCGCGGACAGATGCTGGATGCGCAGTTCAAACTTAAGCCGGAAGTTTTGCGAAACCAGGTGCGGATTGTGCTGGAAGTCCGCGAGGCATGGGAGCAGGTGGATGGTGAGCCGAACGAAGGGCGTGGAGATACCGAGCGTGTAGGGGTACAGTCTGCAGCTGACTTTGAAATGCGGGTTTCGTTCTCCTGCTCGGGCTAGGTTGAAAGTTTTCCTTTCCTTGAAACGGCGACCAAGCTTTGGTCGCCGTTCTCTTTTGTTCTAACCATTCTGGCCATAAAATTTCACGATTGATCTTATGAGCTTAGTATCATTTCAAGTTGCAGCTGTTAATTACTTCAAATAATCAAGCAGTGTGCTGCTCTGAAGAACTCTGCCAGCGGCTGCAAGAACGGCAGAGTTGGCCGTCTCAGCCTGGCTCAGGTTACTGGCCGCTGTCGCGGTGTCGATACCGACGAGTGAGGTCTCGCGTGAGGTAAGCGTGACCTTGTCTTGGGCGAGATAGGTCTCTTGTGCCTGCAGTTGATTGATGGTATTGCCGTAGACGACGTGCTGCTGGCTGACGTAGTTGAGCGCAGAGGTGACGGCCGCGGTAGCATTGCCGATTGCGGAGGTGTCTCCGCTGGTCAGGGCTGTGGAGAGGCTGCTTAGGGCTCCAAGCACACTTGCGTTGGAGTTGTCGAAGAGCGAGTTGCCAGGGATATTCGCCTGCACGGAGAGCGAATCGCCAACGGAGATCTGGTTGACATTGTTGTTGCCGTTGTATTGATAGCCAGTGGAGGAGTTTGCATCCGCCGTGAAAGCAGCTTTTCCGCTAACGGTACCGCCAAAGAGAGAAATACCCTGAAAGTTGGTGTTGGCGAGTGAGACGATGTTCGCCAAGATCCCTTGAATGTTGGTCGCGAGGGTCTGGCGATTCGCGTTTGAAGTGGTGGAGTTGGCACCCTCTACGCCAAGAGTGATGGCTTGATTCAGCAGTGAGACCACCGAGCTGACGACAGAGTCTGCGCTCTGCGCCTGTGAAAGGGCCGACTCTGCATTTGTCGTGTATTGGTCTATGTTCGCGCTTTGCGCCTGAAGCTGCACCAGGGACGCGGCTGCGGCTGGGTCATCGGATGCCACTGACACTCGTTGGCCGGTAGACACCTGCTGCAGAGCGGTCTGAAGGTTTTTATCACTCGTCTGAATATCGGCAGTAACACTTGAGGTGAGGCTGGGTACAAAGCGCATGTCAGTCAGCTCCCGCTGATCATGTTGATGGTGGTATCAAAGAGATTGGCAATGGTAGAGACAACCTTAGCGGCTGCCTCATAGGCTTGCTGGTAACGGATTAAGTTGGCCGATTCTTCATCAATCGAGACTCCTGAGATGGAGCTCTGCTGCGTGTTGAGGGTGGTGAGGCTAAGGCTCACGGCGCTCGACTCCGCATTGGCATTTGCGGTAAGGCTTCCAACTTGATAGACGAGATTCGCAGCCTGCGTGGTGGCACTCTGACCGGAGGGCAAGGTGACCGTTTGCAACGCGACCAGGTTGGCGACGTTGCCGTTGCCGCCAGTAGATCCATCCGTACTGGCGGCGATAGCAGTTGGGTCCGTTGTGGTGAGCCTGATGGCCGCAGCGGAGCCCGCGACAGTGGCAGGGATGCTGAAGAGTGCCGCACCTTTCGCACCGTTCTGATCGTATCCAGAAGATTGCACCGCGTTGACGGCGGTTGCGAACTGGCTAGCCAGGGTGTCAAGCGAGCTCTGCAGGACGGGGAGATTGTTGTCTCGAACCTGGATGGTGCCGCCGAGATCGCCGCTGCTGATGGCGGAGGTGATGTTGTTCCCGCTGGAGTCAAACACCTGCAGATTACCGTCAGAGCCCGTGGAGGTCGTCAGTGCATAGCTCTGGTTGCCGAGCACGAGCGGCGTGCCGTTGCCGGTAGAGAGCGTGTCTCCATCCGAACCATGGGTGACAGTAAGGTTGGTTAGTGTCGCAAGCTGCGTTTCTACTTGGCCAAGCTGATCCTGCAACGTGCCAGAGGTCTGGCCAGTCGCGTTTTGCTGCGTAATTTGCTGGTTGAGCGAGGCAGCCTGCGCGCTGAGCTGGTTGATCTGCGTCACGTCGGTCGAAACTGTGGTGTTGAGGCTGCTGCTGGGGCTAGTGAGACCAGCGGAAATGGTGTTGAACTGATCGACCAGAGTTTGCGCGCTGGAAAGAACGGTCTGACGATCGGCCGTGCTGGTGGGGTTGGACGAGAGCGCGGAGAGACTGGTGAAAAAGCCGGATAGGCTGCTCGATAGGCTGGTGCCCGTCGTAGGAAAGAGGGTCTGGATCTGCGAGAGCGCGTTGACCTGGGCATCGGCACTACTCTGCTGCGAAGTCTGCTGCTGGATGCGCAGAGAGAGCAGTTCATCATGCACGGACTGGATACCGGTGAGGGTAACGCCGTTACCGATGCTGACGGGACCATAGGATGTGGGTGCGGACTCCTGCAGGGTCACCGTCTCACGCGAGTAGCCGGCGGTGTTGGCGTTCGCGATGTTGTTGTTGGTAACTGAAATGGCAGCCTCCTGCGCGAGCAGGGACTGCGTGGCGGTGGACAAGATGGAGGACAGACTACCCATGGAAATAACTCGCTCTCAAAGTTCGCAGGACCAGGTGTGATGATTGGTACGCATTCCGCTTTCCTGCTCCGGATGGTCGGAGTAGCTGCGGAAGAGCCCGGCAAAGAGCCGCATGGTGTCTCCGGAATGCTTCAGCAGGGCGGCGTATCGCTTATTAAGAACAACCAGCGCTGCGGTGGCAGCATCAATTCGACTTGCCAGGTCTTTGTCCACGGCTTGGACGGCATGAGGCTGTGCTTGACTGCGAACCATAAAACGTGCCGGAATCTCCTTAAGGCGGACGCAGTGCGCGAGTTGGCGCGACACGCACTCCTCAAAGACCGGAAGTTCCTTCGCAATGATGGCAGACATGGCCCGGTCCAGTTCCTGAGAGAGCGTCTGCAGACATACAAGGTACTCTTCAGCATCGGTATGCATGAGGGAATCTACCGGGCTTTGCTGCGACACTTGAGTCTGCATGATTACTCTCACTGAAAGGCGTGACCGCTTTGATGTTTTTTAGACGTCGGAGGTGGCGAGGGCATCAGCGATCTTAGCGGGGTCAAGCTGGTACTGCCCAGAGCTAACGGCCTGCTTGAGCGAATCCACCTTCGCCGTGCGGGACGGAATGGTCTCCAACGCGATCTGTGTCAGCGACTGTACGCTGTCGCTGCTGGAGGAGAGAGTGGTGGTGTCCTCCGTCTGCGAGAGGGAACGATTCTTGGCAGCCTGGGAGTTCTCAGCGCTCAGCTTGCTGCTCTGACGGGTTGCTTCTATCGATGCGGTTACATTGTAAAGATCGATTCTCATGATGCACCTCCTGTGGAACGCTCCCTCTATCGGCAAGAGCTTTGAAATGTTTCAACTGAGCGCCTGGCATCCTGCAAAGATCGGCTTTATAACATCGATTTAGAGGGCGAATCGGTGGTCTTTTCGGCAGCGGCGTGGGCGCGCTCGGAGTCAGCCGCAGAGTGCAGATGCTGCGTGATCATTTTGGCGATGCCGATGCCGCCTGATTTGGTCAGCGAACCGGCCAGCGCCTGCATGGCGATGCCTTGGAACTGATCTTTGCTGGAGTCGCTGTCTTCTTCGTCGCCGCCCGGCACCGTCGCGAAGGAGTTCTCCGCCTGCTGCAGCCAGCTTCCGAGCAGGATCGATTCAAAGTCTGAACCCGCCTTCTTTATTTTCGCATCCTCCTTGGTGGACGCGAGGCCGGTTGCGCTTGCGGTTTGAGCGCGCTTCAGAAGTTTGTCTGCTTGTGCGTCTAGGGCTCCGGTCTGAGAGGAGAGAGCGTTGATGCCGGTGTCGAGAATCACTTATATGATCTCCAGGTCTGCCTGCAGGCCGCCGGCGGATTTGATCGCCTGCAGGATGGCAACGATGTCGTGAGCAGTTGCGCCGATGGTGTGCAGCCCGCGGATCAGGTCATCCACGTTGGCACCGTTTTCTAACCGGATGGACTGCGCGGGAAGATCCTTAACGGCGACAACCGTATTGGCAACGGGCTGCGTGGTCCCTGTATTACTGAAAGGGGCTGGTTGTGAAACGGTATAGGTGGTCTCTACCTCAATGCTGAGGCTGCCATGCAGGACGGAGACAGGCGAGAGCGTAACGGCTCCGCCCATAACGATGGTGCCAGTGCGCTCATTGATGATGACCTTGGCGGGCGTGTGAAACTTGATAGCCAGAGACTGCACGCGGGCGATGAGCAGCGGCACGGACTTTGCGCCAGCGCCTGTGACATCAATCTGGATGGTGCGACTGTCGACCGCATTCGCAACGGTATGGCCAAAATCGCGATTAATGACATCCGCGGTATCCTGCGCGGCGGTGAAGTCAGGATTCCGCAGCAGAAGGGAGATGGTGTGCATGTGGCTGAGGTCGACCAAGGCTTCGCGCTCAATGATGGCGCCCTCTGGAATGCGTCCTACAGTCGGATGGTTGACCGAGCGAATATTTCCGGCGGCGCCCTCAGAGTATCCACCGAGTGCAAGCGGACCTTGGGCCTCTGCGTAGACCTGGCCGTCAGGGCCACGAAGCGACGTCATGAGGAGGACGCCGCCTTCGAGACTCTTGGCGTCGCCGGCTGATGAGACGGTGATATCTAGCTTCATGCCCGGCCTTGCGAAAGCAGGCAACGACGCTGTAATAAATACGGCAGCGATATTTTTAACGACAACCTGGCTTGGCGAGATCTGCACGCCCATGCGCTTCATAGCATTGGCCAGCGTCTGCACAGTGAAGTAGGTTTGCTGGCGATCGCCCGTGCCACGCAATCCAACGACAAGGCCATAGCCAACCAGCTGATTATCACGCACTCCTTCCACATCCGTGATGTCACGCAAAAAAACCTGCCGATCCGGTGTCGCAGCGACAGCCGACAGCGATAGCAACAACAAGGCGAGCCCAACGCACAGAATTGAGTTGGTGCGTGTGTAAACGCGTTTTGAGGCAAGGATCATATATCGATATGTTAGAAGCCGAAGAGCCAAAGGATGGCCCGGGTAATGGCGTTGGGAGGACGAGTGCTATCCGAGATAATGCCCTTGCCCTTCATCTCAATCTCAAGATTGCTGAGGGCGGCAGAGGGGATCGTGTTCGCAGAGCTGATGTCACCTGGACGCACAATACCGCGGATGATGAGATCTTCGTGCTGATTATTCATGGCAATCTGCCGCTCGGCTTCAATGACCATGTTGCCGTTGGCCAAGACTGCAATGATCTGACCCGTAAGACTGGTGGAGAAGGTGGTGTTGGATGATGTCGCACCCTGGCCCTTGAGCGCAGTCGAGGAGTTGGCATTAAAGAGCGGGTTGAGACCTTTGGTTGCGATATCGCCCGCAAGGCCGCTGATGCCGGAGGTGGTCGAGAAGGTGCGCTGGCTATTTACATTGCCGCTCTGCGCGGCGGTGGTTTGTACGGAGACTTGCACGATGATGGTGTCGTTGACGTTGCGGGCACGGTAGTCGGAGGAGAGATCACCAAGGGCATTTGCCGCCGACCAAAGGCTGCCCGAGGTGCGAGCGTCAGGAGGTGGCATGTACTGCTCATGCAGCCGGGTTAGGTAGTCTGCCCGCAACTCCTGCGCAGTCTTCTTCTTCGGCAGCTTCACGCCTGCATGAGCGTAGGTCGTAAGTAAGGCCGATGCAATGAGGAATCCTGCGGTCACTTGGGTGAACCTCGCTTGACGCATCTTTAGAAACTTCCCTTCAGTAGGTTTGGCGCGACGATCTCCGCCTTGTACGCCAGCCTGTGATCAGGGGTGGCCACGCGAACCTTGTCCCCGGCAATGCCGCCTTCGAGACAGATCACCTGTAACTGGATATGTACTTTTTGATCTTCAATCAACAGCGTTGCAGTCGAGCCCGGCTTGAGCGCATCCTGTGCAGGCGCCTCGATTGCTTTCGCAACCGTCGACGAGAGAACAGATGGACGAAATAACTCACCGGGAATTGTCATGGCGGTATGAGCGTCCGGCCATGTGGCAGCCACATAGAAGGGCAGGCACTCCGCATGGACTCGGCAGGCTACCCGCAGCTGCGCACTGTGAACGCCAACCATCGTCATCGTTTGAATATCGAGCATGGGATTGGACGAAGAAGCCGTAATGGGAGCCGAAAGCCTGACCTGAACGCCTTCAACCGGGAGTTGCCGATACTCCATGGCACTGACGACCATCTCTGGCGTGACGGGAAAACGCTTGGCTGTTCCCTCCGCCCGGGTGTTCTTCGCAGGAAGACAGAGCGCTCCAGTAAGGGTCAGCAAAGGCAAAATGACCGTGGACCATCTTGCATTTTCTCGTGAGTCAAAGTACATCATCGGAAATCCCCTATTGCGACAACTGGTTTAGCTGCTGCAACATCTCATCCGCAGCTTTGACGACACGAGAGTTTGACTCATACGAACGTTGCGCCACAATCATCTGCACAAATTCATCAACTACGCTGACGTTCGACTGTTCCAGCATGCCCTGCTGCAGCGTGCCGATGCCCTCCGAGCCGCCGGGAGTGCCGACGATAGGATCGCCGGAGGCAGTCGTCGCAAGGTAGATATTGTTGCCAATGCTGTTAAGACCGCCAGGATTGACAAAGAGCGCTAACTGAATGCTGCCCACCTGCGAGGCCTGTGTCTGTCCTGGCTGCACGACTGTGACTGTGCCATCGCTACCGACGGTAATGTTGGTGGCGTCAGGAGGAACCGTAACGGCCGGCTGGATGGGATTGCCATCTCCCGTGACGACGTTGCCCTGCGCATCTAGGTGAAAGGAACCGGAGCGCGTGTAACCAGTCTGGCCATTGGGCAGCAAAACCTGGAAGAAGCCACCGCCGGAGACGGCGAGGTCCAACGGATTGCCGGTGGTGTTGAAGTCCCCTTGAATCTGGATGGTTTCGGTCGTCGTTGGCCTAACGCCCAGACCAACCTGCAGGCCGGCAGCATTGGTTGTCTGCTGGGTTGCAGCCGAGCCAGGCATCACGGCGTTCTGGTAAAGCAAATCCGAGAAGGCAAGACGGCGCTGCTGAAAGCCCGTGGTGCTGGAGTTCGCAAGATTGTTCGCAATGTTGTCCAGGTTGAGCTGCTGTGCGGTCATGCCGCTTGCAGCCGTGTAGAGAGCGCGAATCATTGGGTAAGCCTTTCCTGTAGATCGTAAGTTCGGGTTAGCTGACTCGCGGCAGATCTTGTGCGGCGGTCTTGTCCATTTCGGAGTCGATCATAGTCAATGCGTGACGCATGCCTTCCGCCGCCCGTTGCGCATTGATAAGTTCAATGACGCTTGAGACTGGATTGACATTCGAGCCTTCGAGCATCCCCTGCCGAACCTGTGAGGTGGTGGAGGCGGCAACATCTTTGGACGGCACCGTGTAGTAGCTCGATCCCATGCTCTGCGGGTCAGACGATGCGGAGAACTCAACCAGCTTCAGCTTCCCTGCGATGGCTCCGTTTGCGGAGATCGTTCCGTCCGGGCTGACAGTGACGCTCGCTCCGCGAGGGATCGTGATGACGCCTCCGGTTCCGATGATGGCGTCTCCGGATGCCGTGACGAGTTGGCCCTGCGTAGAGAGATGAAGTGCGCCCGCTCGCGTGTAGGCTACGCCGGTCGCGGTCTGCACTGTCAGAAAGCCGGGTCCATCAATGCCCAGATCAAGATCATTTTCCGTGCGCTCCAGCGACCCTTGCTGCATGTTGAGCCGTGATCCGCCCAATAGACCATAGCTGTTCGTAGCTTCATTTAGTTGCGAATTTAAGGGGTGGCCAGAGCCAGCCAGGACGGAGCTGAAGGTGGTGTGCCGCGCTCGGAAACCACCCGTGCTGCTATTCGCCAAGTTGTTGGCGATGGTGTCCAGCGCGTCGGTGCGTGCCATCAAAGCGGCACATGCTGCATACAGTCCACTATCCATGAAGAATCCTCACGGCTGTGTAATTGCACGGCAGGGGCCAATCTAATGGGCAGGATTTGCCTGGTTTTGCACTTATGATTGCACTTGATTGGAGAGGATCTAAGAGATCGGTGAGAAGAAATTGATGAGCCGGATAACGTCACAAATTTATGTCTAAGAAAGCCGGCACCATGTACCTTGCGTGGAACAGATTTACTCTGTTATTCCAGCTTCAACCTGATCGACCGCGCACTCTGCCATTTGAAGAATTTCGCTCCAGCGAGAAGATGTGACCGCCTCCTGCTGCTCTCGGATTGCGGCAAGCAGGTAGGCCGGAAGGTGCCAGTAGTCCGCGAGCATGACCGCCAAAGCCTTACATTCCCTTGAGGAGTCCGCGACATCCTTCCAGCCCAGAAGACGCGGCAGTTTGCCGACCTCATACAACAGGCCGACGAGGTAGGCCTGCTCCGGTGAGACACCGTCGATACATTTCGCAAGCTCTCTCGCCCATTGTGCTACGCGCCGAAAATGCTGCCACTGTTCCATAATGCCGCTGTTGTGCGGAATACTAGAGGCACAAACAGCGTCGTAACAGCGCTCCATGTTCAGGCTTGCGATGCAATCCTCAAGGCGCGTGGGGCGGTCCTCTTCTTGGGGATACTCTTCGCCAATGATGCGGAGGATCTGCAGGGTCGCTCCGGCATCGGAAAGAATCACTTCAGTCACGGCGCTGAGGTCGATCAGCGACTCCTGAAAGAGAAGCTCAAGCTGCAGCCGGGTTCCAAGCATCGTTGGCACATGTGGAAGTAAGTCCGATGCAGCCTGCGGCGACATTGCGATCAGGTGTGGAAGATAGATTGCTGGCGCCTTATCCAAGAGATCATGACAGTCATGCATGAGATGCTTTGCCCCTTATCAATGCTTCCTTATCGACCGACGTTGGCTGAAGTTTCAATGTACTCAGCTTAGTGGGATTACGCGATGATGGATTGGGTAACCTGCGTGACTCGCATCCCATAGACGCCGTCTACGATAACTGCTTCTCCGCGAGCGACAACGCGACCGTCCAACACGAGTTCAACAGGTTCATCCACCTGGCGGTCCAACTCTACGACTGATCCGCTCGTGAGGTCTAGAACTTCGCGCAGAGACAACTGCCGCTGACCGAAGCGGAGCGTCACGTTGAGCTCTACGTCGAGGACAAGGTCGAGATTAGCCGAAGGAGCCGCGACCGGATAAGCCAGCGTCTTGGCAGATGCGCCTTGCACGCTTGAGATCAAACGTGGACTGAAGAAAAGAAAGAACGAGATTGATGTCGTTGTATCATCGGACTCTCCGACCAATTCGATGATCTGATCTTTTGAAGTGCCCATATCAGCGACAATTTGCACTTGAATCATTGCTGGCTCGTGTTGACAGAAGGACTGCGACCACGTAGAAGTTGCATCTTCCAGTGCGGAGCCAAGGAGCTTAGCCTCATCCTCCGCGTCTCTCGCGCCTTTCTGACGCAATTCAGTCAGGTCTGCCTTCCTTAAAGCCAAAATAGCCTCACCCTCAAGCGTCCCGGTCAAGGCAATTTTGAAGAAGATTGCATTGTCTGCGATGAGCGGCGTGGGTGCGACCTGGTCAGAGACCCTTGTCTTCCAGGTCTTGCCGCACACTTCTGATAAGACGTGGCTCAGCGCATCGCCGAAGGACTGCCCCATGTTGCTCAGAGTCTCGCCGCTGTCAGGTGCTTGCATTGGTCATGTCCTCGTATTTACTTATTTCCTGGTGATGATCGTTAATAGCCGCCAGCAGTTGCATTGCCTTGTTGTTCCCTTGCCGTACCGGTGCCGCCTCATAGTAAGACTTTCCTTCTAGCGTAAGCTTGCCCGGGGTAGCAACGGGTGCAGAAAGTGTGAGCACCGTACCAACCTTAATCTGCGCCAGATCTCTTACGGCCACCTTTAGGTCCGGAATCTCGCCCGAGAGGGAGAAGCGACAGCTGAGGATTCGTCTTTGCAGACTGGGCAAAGGAGAGTATCCACTTCCTCTTTTCCCGTTTGATGGATCAGTCCGAACATTACGAACAAGATGACCCGCAAGTGAGGCTTGAAAAGCCACGTAGAGCGCTCCGTTCATTCCGGCTACACTGATATCGAAATGGATACGCAAAACCTTTTCCGTTGGAGGAAAGACACGGTGTGCAAGGTGCGGCTTGACGCACTTGCTGGGTGTAAGAACGAATCCGATTGGCTGCCACACACGCTCAATCTGCTGCGCGATGAGCGACCCTACGCCCTCCATAATCTCTTCATCAATCTCGGTCAGCTCACGCGAACGCTCGGGATTCGCTCCTGATCCTCCGAGAAGAAGATCGATCACCGTAAACATCAACGAGTTATCCATCTCCACAAGGACTGTGTTTGAGGACGGTCGCGCACCACACGGTAGCATGTACCCTGCGGAAAGACAGCTTGTTCGAAAATCCTCCATGGAAAGCTGTTCCAGATTGACAAGGCGCACCTCAAGACCTGTTCCGAGATAGACATCCAACGAGTTGGTGAGATTACGAGCGAGCACCTCATGCAGCGTCGTCAGTGTGCGCGCACTCTCATTCGATAGGCGCCCCGCCGACCTGAAGTTGCAGGGCAGAACCGTGGGTTCAGCACCTGGCAAACGCTTTGCTGCTTTACCATCGACATTCATCATCGCGTCTTCGCTGCCTTTCCATGACCTGCGGGCTGCGTATGCAGATGAGCCAATGATGTCTTAAGCTTCACAAGAACGGCAGCGTGAATCTGTGAGACACGCGAGATGGCTAGTCCTACAACCTCCGCTACCTCTTTCATGGTCAACTCCTCCTGGTAGTAAAGGGACAGGATCAACTGTTCCCGGTCAGACAAATTGGAGATCGCAGCGATAAGATGCGCTCTTGTTTCGAGCTTCTGATACATCTCAAATGGGTTGTCCCAGGTGCTTGGCGCGGACTCGATAAGGTCATGCGCGACCTCTCCTTCAAAGGTGGAGGTCATCTCCTGACCAACCACGTGAAGGCCGCTAAGTTCCGTCTGCACCTCGTCCAGCTCCCTTAGGCTGATCTTTATCTCAGCCGCAATCTCTTCCTTGGTGGGATAGCGTCCCAACACTGCTTCAAGCTTCTGCGAAGCCTCCGCGATGTCTCGCGCCTTCCTACGAACGTTCCGAGAGCCCCAGTCCAACGCGCGAAGACTGTCTAGAATCGCACCTTTGATGCGGAACTTCGCAAAGGTTTTAAACGATGTATTCTTGCTGTCATCGAAGTTACGGTAGGCCTCAAGCAAACCAATTACGCCGGCATGAACGAGGTCTCCAAATTCGATTTGCTGTGGCAGGCGTTCCAGAATGCGCGACGCAATATACTGTACCTGCGGCAACTCCTGCAAGATTAAGTCATTTCGTTCAGTGTATTCGCCTTCGCTCTCCGCGATCATCCTATATACAGCGTGCGCTGATGCCATGTATCTCTCCCTACAAAAACTGCATTACACGTACAACTAACGAACCACCCCGATCGACTGAACCAGAGTCATTGGCGGAATCTCGCTGGGCGAGATGACAACAATCTTGGGCAGGAACGGCTCCAGCAGACGCCGCAGATAAAATCTTCCCGGAGAAGAACACAAGAGTACAGGTGGGGCCTCACCTATCCGATCGCCAAAAGAGGCACGAAGACTGTCTAGCACGCGGCGTGCCACAGAGATTTGCAGTGAACTGGATGAGAGTTGACCGGCTTGCATGTTGGCGGCGCGCATGCACTCTTCCTCAATCGAGCTGTCCAGCGTCACCACACGAAGCTCCCCGCGCGGATCCAAGAGCGGGCGAATCAACGCACGGCCCATGGTTTGGCGCGCTCCTTCCACAAGCGCCACGGAGTTCTTATTCGTTGCCGCAGTATCGACCAGAGATTCAAGGATGGAGCCAAGGTCGCGAATGGAGACCTGCTCGCGTAGCAATTGCTGTAGAACCTTCTGTACTTCTCCTAGGCTCATCAGCTTTGGAATAAGCTCTTCCACCAGCTTTGGATGAGAATCATTAAGACGATCGATGAGACGCTTTGGCTCTTGTCGGGTCAGAAGCTCATAGGCATTACGTTTGATGAGCTCGGCAAGGTGAGCCGCGAGCACTGAGGTGGAATCGACGACGGCATATCCAGCGGCGATGGCCTGAGCCTGCAGTTCCCTGTTGATCCACTTTGCAGGTACATCAAAGGCCGGCTCGCGCGTCTCTTCGCCAGGCAGATTTGGTACACCGGTATCTGAGCTGATGGCAAGCAGGAAGCCGCGACGAAGCTCCCAGCGAGCGATCTCCACCCCGCGAAGGTGAACAACATACTCGCACTCGCGCAGGGAGAGATTGTCCGTGATGTGAATGGATGGCACCAGAAAGCCGAGCTGCTGCGCGAGACTTTTGCGCAGGGCTTTGACCCGCGCAAGAAGTTGCCCTCCCTGCTTCGCATCGACTAAGGGAACGAGACCGACACCAACCTCTAGCATCAGCTCGTCAAGCTTCAGGACAGAGTCCATTGCCTCAGCGGTCGGAGCTGCGAGCCCACCCTTGGCTCCCCCGGCTTGCGCCGCAGGCTCAACCGCATCGGAATCGTCAGGCGCCCTCTCATCCTTGATCTTGTAAGCGGCAAACATCAGGCCGCCGGCGAGAGAGAAAAAAGCAACCTTCGGAAGACCGGGGATTAGTCCGAGTGCCGCAAGGACACCGCCACTAATCCAGAGCAAACGTGGGCTGCTCAAGATCTGCTTCCTAACGTTAATCCCAAGCGATTCCTTCGACGCTGCGCGCGTTACGACGATGCCGCCCGCAACCGACACGAGCAGCGATGGAAGAATGGAGACAAGACCATCGCCCACAGTCAGGATGGTGTAGGTTTTAAGCGCTTCCTGGAAAGGAATACCCTGCTGAAAGACTCCGATGAGAAAGCCAGCGATGATGTTGATCGCCATGATGAGAATGGTGGCCAAGGAGTCACGCTGCGAAAAGCGCGCCGCTCCGTCCATGGCACCGCAGAACTCCGCCTCGCGCGATACGTTCTCACGCCGCTTGCGCGCCTGCGACTCGGTGATCAACCCGGCATTCAAGTCGGCGTCGATTGCCATCTGCTTGCCCGGCATAGCGTCCAGCGTGAAGCGCGCCGTGACCTCCGCAGTACGCACTGCACCGTGGCTCACAACAAGGTATTGAATAGCAATCAGTGCGAGAAAGAGGACGAAGCCGACAATATAGTTGCCGCCCACAACGAACTGACCGAACGCTTCAATGACGCGTCCGGCAGCCGAGGATCCCTCATTCCCATGGAGCAGGATGCGGCGTGTGCTGGCAAGGTCAAGTGACAGTCTGAGGAGCGTAAGCAGCAACAGCAGGCTGGGGAAGACCGAGAACTCAACCGGCTTGAGAATCTGTACCGCCGTCAGCAGCACCAAAACTGATGCCGTGATGCTGATCGTAAGCATCAGATCCAGCAGAAAGCTTGGAAGCGGTACAAGCATGACGAAGACCATTGACACCGCGGCCATCGGCACTATCCACTCGCCGGAAGCTGCAAAGGTCTTGAGAAGTCCATTGCTCTTCTTCATCGCTTGATTAACTCTCCCAATGCATTGCGGTTACGCCGCATGGCCTCCTGCTGGCGGACCTCGGCCTGCGCACGGAAGACAATCACGAGAATGTCCGCCACTGCCTGATAAAGGGCAGACGGAATAACCTCGCCGACTTCCACCGTCTTATACAGTGCTTGAGCAAGCGGCTTATTTTCAAGGATCAGGATACCGTTCTCCGCGCCCAGTACCTTGATCTGCTGTGCGAGTAAATTCATCCCCTTCGACACAACCTGAGGCGCATCCATATCTGGCGTGTAGCGCAGCGCCACGGCGTAATGCGTGGGGTTGGTAACGATTACGGTGGCGGTAGCCGCAGCGGCAAGAGCCTGTTTCTTTCGCATCCGGCGTTGCAAACGACGGATACGCGACTTGATTAGCGGATTACCGTCACTTGATTTCAATTCCTCGCGGATCTCCTGCTTGGACATCTTTAAATCACCCTGCATCTTCTTCCAGGTCAGAAAATAGTCCACTCCGGCCCAAATCAAAAGCACAAGTCCTGCTTTCCATGCGATCTCGAACGCCATCGATCCCATGGTAGAGGCGAGCGCGCGAATGCCATAAGAAGAGGCCCGGATGAGCATGCCCCAGTGCGACCTAATACAGGCCTCGCCAACCCATGCGATGGCGCCAAATGGAAGCAGTGACTTGAGCAGATTGGTGACTCCGGTTATGGAGAAGATCTGGCCAATCTTGCTGCCTGGATTGAACCGCTCGAACTTAAGTGACATCGCTTCTGGTGCAATGTTGATGCCGCCTTGCGCAAGACCCGCTGACGTCGAACAGATCAATGCAGTGGAGAGAATGGGTACCACCCAACGAAGGACTTCCACTGTGCTCCAGAACAGAATAGGTCCATTGCTTTCCAGATCGCTCGTTGCGGCTGTGTCCAGCATGTTGCGGTAAAAGGTCGTCCAGTGAGTGACAGCACCAAGTGACATCAGGCTCATCGCTCCAATAGCGCCTGAGATGGCAAGCAGGCTGGGCAACTCCTTGGAGCGGGCAAGTTGGCCCTTCTTGCGTGCATCTTCTCGTTTTTTGGGTGTTGCTTCTTCTGTTTTATTGGAATCGGCCATAGGTTTTATCGAGCCAAATGAAGCAAGTGGTCGGCAAACGTGAGTGAATCCAGAAAGAGCATGCGGAACATGTCCGGCCAGTATTTGAGCGAGGCGAACAGGATGCCAAGGCCAAGCAAACTCTTCACTGCCGGTCCGAGCAACATCAACGGAAGCTGCGGAGAAGCTTTGCCTAGAAGCCCGAGAACGATATCCGTGAGCAGAGTTGCGGAGAGGACGGGCGCCGCGATCTGTACGCCGATTAGGAGAATGGAACTTCCCGCACCGATGAGGTTCAAGGTAAACGGTCGCGTCAAGTTCGCAGTGCCCGGCGGAAGATACATAAAGCTGTTGCCGATGGCGCGCAGAAGCCAGAGATGCACATCCATCCGGAGGAAAATAAGCATGGCAATGGACTGATGAAACATAGCAACGACAGTTGTATCGACCTGCGTGTTTGGATCGAGGATGTTGATCAGTGAGTAGCCCATCTGCACGCTGAGGATCTGACCCGCCATTTGCACCGCCTCGAAGACGATTGAAGTGGCAATGCCGAGTGCTATGCCCACGAGCAGTTCACGAAAGACGAGCAACAGCCACTCATTCAGGGCAAGCGGATGCAGCGTTCGCGAGATCATCGGATACATGAGGAATGTCAATGCAAGAACAAGCACAGCCTTAACACGCGCGGGAATGACCACGCTCCCCAGGAAAGGTGCGAACAGCATGAGTCCGGAGATACGAACCCCGACGGCCAGCATCGCTCCAATCACATCTGCAAAGGGGATCTGCATTACTCCAGCACCTTGTGGAAGTCGGTGAGCAGTTGAATGGTGTAGGTGCAGAGATGACGCCACATCCATGGCATCAGGACGAAGAGCCCGGCCCCAACCGCAAGCAATCTTGGAACGGTGGAGAGCGTTTGATCCTGCAGCGAGGTGAGCACCTGTACCACATTGACAACAAGGCTTACCGCAATGGCGATCAACAGGATGGGCGCGGTCAGCAAGATCACCTCCTGCAGCATCATTCGTCCCAGAGCGACGACGGCATCGGTTCCCATCAGCTAAAGCTCCTCATAAGTGAACCGATCAGCAGATGCCATCCGTCGACCATAAGGAAGAGCAGCAACTTCAGAGGTGTTGAGATAACAACTGGCGGAAGCTGCATCATGCCGACTGAGGTAGTGATGGACGCAACGACCATATCCACAACCAGGAACGGAAGAAAGAGGACGGTGCCGATCTGGAAACCTGCTTTAAGTTCAGAGAGAATATAAGCGGGTAGCATGACGCGGAAGGAGAGATCCTGCACATTGTGCGGGCGGGATTCCTTAGCGAGATCGAGAAACAAAGCCACATCCTTCTCGCGAACATAATGTGACATAAATTGGCGCATCGGTACGCCGGCAAGATTAAGCGCTTCGAGCGCTGTGATTTTACCTGATTCAAGCGGCACGACAGACTGGTCGTAGATCACCGCTCCGACCGGTTGCATGAGGAAAAAAGTCAGGATCATTGACAAGCCGATCAGCGTCTGGTTGGAAGGCGTGGTCTGCAGGCCGAGCGCTTGGCGCAGGAAGTGGAAGACGATCAGAAGGCGTGCAAACGGAGTGATGCAAAGCAGAAGTGAAGGTATGAGCGAAAGGAATGTTAATAGGACAACGATGGTCCAGGGTGCGGATGCGCCTCCGAGCCCGCTGACCTGCAGGCCGTTTGTATTGGCCGACGCTCCAAGCGGCGCGCCGGCAAAGGAAACACTGAGTACCGTAACGGGTGCCATATAAGTAGACCTAGTCGATGCAGCCCAGCATGGGGTTGTGCAAAGGAAAAGGAGAAAGCTTGCAAACGCTGTTCTAAACATCCATAGCATGGCACGGCTCATTGCTTGGCCTCTGCAAGCGCAACCGCCTCAGTCGCAGTGTTTGCATCAGGAGCTTGCTCCTTCTCAAGAACTGCCAGAAGGGAGACATTCCCAGCTGAACCGCCGATCAGGAACTGAGCTCCATCTACCTGAAGAATCGCTACAAAGCGCTTTTCCCCAAGTGAGATGGTCTCGCTAACACGCAAACGGCGGCCATGAATATGTTGCGTCCGTTTGTGCTCGAGCCATCTCCACGCTGCGGCTGCACGTCCTGCGATCGGACGTAAGATGGAGACGAACGCGGGGTTGTACTCCTCAGGGCTAGGCGCGATGATGGGATCTCCCTTAGTTCCAGGTCGTCCCAAAGATGGTGGGAATGGAGTTGCCGTTGCAACGACGGCTTGCCAAATGCTCATACGAGATCCGTAATCCGCGCCGCAAGGCGGTCGCCGATAACTTCAAATTCCGTCCAGGCCATAAGAATGCCATTGACATGCAGCGGTATGTCCGAACTCTGATGGCATGAGGTCCGCACCAACGCGCCTTGCGCCAGCTTCAGCAACGAACTCACGGTGAAGCCGACCACCGAAACCTCAAGTGCGAGCGTGCACGGCAACCACGGAAGGACATCGCCGGGGTTCAACTCCTTGGGCGGAGCAGCCGCAAAGGCTGCCGGAGCTACAGTCTGCCTGACGCTTGAAACCGGTGCAACACTTCCCACGAAGACCCCTTGACCCGATGGTGTCGGTAACGCACACTCCGAATCTCGCTATACGCAGCCTTGGAGACTGTGCGCAGACGAAGGACGGGAGGCGTTGACCTGACTGATGCAAGCCGTGGGCCAAAGCTCGGGATGGATTGAAAATGCGAACGAAAGTGGTATGAACAGCTCAAGCACACGCGCTTCCAGCAACTTAGGCGTTGTATGTAAGCCAGCGGCGCGCACGCAGGATCGTCGCAGACCGTTACTTAACGCGAGTGAGAGATCGTCTGCTCCCTGCAGATACGTGCAGCGAGCAGACTCTCATCACTTCCTCATAAAGCCGAAGAACGGCCCTTCCTACGCGGTGATCATCTGCAGTGTAGCCTGCGAGATCTGATCGAAGGTGGTCACCGTCTTTGCATTGGCTTGGTAAGCCTGCTGTGCCGTGATCATCTTGGCAAACTCTGCCGCGACATCCACATTGGAAGACTCGACCGAACCGCCGGTGATGGTTCCTCGTCCGCCTGTACCCGCAACACCCACGTTTGCCGCACCGGATCCTTCCGTCACCTGATACTCGTTGTTTCCAGTGCGCAGGAGCCCTTGCGTGTTGGCAAAGGTCGCCACAGCAACTTGGCCGAGCGCGCTGGTCTGGCCATTTGAGAATGTGCCCTGGATGGTGCCATCTGAGGAGACCGAGTAGCCGGTCAGCGTGCCGCTTGCGCGCCCGTTTTGCGTCTTGGCACTGGTAGAGCTGTCCAGATTGGTCTGCGTAATGCTTGAATTGCCGGAGGAGTCGCTCAGATTCCACTGCAGATTCATGGGCGCGGCGCCATCCGTGAAGGAGGGAATGCTGATCGCTACGGAACCCGTGGGCGAGGTCAGATTGCCGGAGCTGTCAAAGCTAAGATTGCCGCTTGCCACCTGCGTAGTGCTCGCTCCGGTATCGGCGGTTGGAACGTTGATTGTATAACTCCAGGTGTTGGTCCCGGTTTTGGTGTAGTCCACCGTCAGTTCATGCGAGGTGCCCAGTGAATCGTACACAGCGTTCGAGCTGGAGAAGGTGTCGCCGACGGCAGCGCCTGAGCTCAGATTAGTGGAAAAGTTGAAGCTCGTCGTGCCGGACGCAGGGATGACGGAACCGACACCGATCTGCATGGCCTGTAGCGGGCTCGTGGTGGAGACGACGCCATTCACCGCAGGATAACCCATGACTAGGTCTCCGCTGGGTGTGATGAGTTGGCCGGACGAGTTGGAGGTAAAATCACCGGCGCGCGTGTAAGCCATCTTACCGCCGCTACCCTGCGTGACGAAGAAGCCGTTACCCGTCAGAGCCATGTTTGAGGGGACGCCGGTAGCCGAAGTTGCGCCATCGGTAAAGTCGGATGTGGTCTGCGAGGCTGCAACCCCGAGACCCGTCTGAATGGGGTTGTTCGCTCCATTTAACAAGCTGCTTTGCGCAAAGATGTCGCTGAACGATGTGGTCTGATCTTTGAAACCAACCGTATCAAGGTTGGCAAGATTGTTTGAGACCGCTTGGAGCTGATCTTGGCTAGCGATAAGACCCGAGAGAGGAACACCGAAAAATGACATTTACTTGCCTCCGAAAGAAGTGTTGAAGTTGGATAGATCTAACGTCGTAGAAGGATCGCTAGCTGCCAGCGCGGCTGCATTAATGGAGTTGGAAGGAGAGGTACTGTTCAACAGCGCTGCACGAGCGACCATCAGCGCGGTTGAACCGCTTGAACTGTTGGCGGAGTTACCGGCAGAGACCGAAGAGCTTGAATTAGTGTCAGACGAGCCACTCGCTGTGGTTAGCGTCTGGTTGATACTGATTAATTGATCCAGTTGATTAAGCGAGATCATTTGACCGACCATCGCGGTCGAGTCCATCGGTGCGGTGGGGTCCTGGTTCTGCAGTTCTTTGACCAACAGGCTTAGAAAGGTTGTGCCCGCCGTCGTGCCATCAAGGCCTCCTCTGGATGAGGTGTTGGAACTCGCGGTCGCAGCTTGCGCCTTTGCTTTTACCGCAGCGCTGCTTGAATTAATCAGGTTGAGTACGGACAAGGGTGAGGTTGCGGTTGCTGCTGATATAGACATTGTTCCTCCTAAATAGAGTCCTTAGACTCGAATATCCAGCCGTGATGAATCACTGGCGAGAATCGATGTGGAGCGTGCAGCCACCGTGCTGAGGCCAGAAGAAAAAGTGCCGGACTTTGCTAAACCACTCTGCCGGCTTTGAGCGCCTTCTCTTGACTGCTGAGAAAAGTTTGGTTGAGAAGAGGCTGCGCTATCACGGACTTCAACCCGGGCCTGCAGGCCGTATGCGTTACCCAGCCTCTCTTCCATTGCCGGCAGGTGCGCGGCAAGTGCGCGGCCAAGTTCCGAGTGATCAAGCGAGATCTGCGCGGAAAGAGCTTGGTGTGTCACGGACGTGCTGATCGAGATGTTGCCAAACTCCGCCGAGTTCACGGCTAGCTTCATCTCGGACTGATGTACGGACTGGATCAGCCGCGCGCCACTGAGCGTAGGCGTCGCCGGAACATCAAGAGAATCCGAAGTAGCAGAAGGCACGCTCTGCCCAGCAACATCGACGGTCTGCATTGTTACTGTTGCATGGGTGGCAGCTTGGGCCTGGCTTGTCTCCTGAGCAAACACAGTCTGCGCCATCTGCGACGTCTGCGGATTGTTACCCTCCGCCTGACCATCATTCCCTTGGTGCAAAGTGGCAACTGGCGACTCAGAAACCTTGATCGGCGGCATAGAAGTGGCGACACCCTGCGCTTCATCCTCAAAACCTGCTGCTTTGCTCCGCATATGAGCTTCTGGGGCAGAACGATCTTTGCCCGCTGCACTGTTTGGTTTGAGGTTGTTGCCCTTCGCTTCAGTCTCGGTTGCCAAAGGTTTACCTGTGGCAGTCATCGCGCTCAGGTCAAGCTTAGTGGGTGAAAAAACCGGAGCAGCCTGCAGTGGCGTGGCAACAAAGACAGAAGGCAAAGCCACAGGGATGGCAATCTGCCTAACATCATTCGATTCAACCAACGCCTGCTTTTTTGCACCAGTCACAACTTCATCAGCAGAGAGATCCACGGGCATCGTAACCGGCGCAGGTGTAGCCGGAACAAGCGAAGTTATATCAACCACGGGAGCTGCCACAGACGTCTCATCTGATGGCACAAGGATCGTACCTGAAGTTCCTCCCGTATCGTTCATCACCGGTTCCGCCGAAGCGTCATCCTTTGCCGATACGGCGGGCGTGCTATTCTCGGCAGCACCCTGAGTTATCGGGAAGCTCCCTGCAACACTGACCTCTTGACCCGCAGTCAAAGCGACACCCGTGTCACTCGTTGCGCTATCGCTTCCTAAAGAGCGCGGAGCAATCGTATTTCCAGGCATCTCAGCCTGTGCGTCTATCGGGTCCACACCTACATCACCTGATACTGGAGGTACCGGCCCGAACTGCGGTAAAAGAATCACCGTGATGGGCTGAGTGATGGAATCCGCAATCAACGATGCTCCCGAAGACTCTTTGGAAGTCTCCGTCTTTTTCGAAGACCTTTTGTCGCCGCTACGCTCCGTCATCTCACGCGGTGCCTCGGTTGTTGCTGCCTCCGAAGCGACACTCATAGCGCTGCTGAAGCTCACTACGTCCTTCGCAAGTTCAGGCGCCTTCCCATTTTCTGTTTGAGCCACAAGAACGGGTTGTAAGGAGACATGCACGCTGATGATAGAAGCAACTTGCTTACCAAACCTAGGACATTCAAATTCACTTGAAAACCCTGCAAAGATGAACGTTTTCAACTAATGTGCCGATAGTTACGATCAATCTCTTGCACTCGCACCCGGCATCCCGGCCAGAGTTGCCGACTTACTCGGCAGCACTTGCCTAGCGCAGCATTCTTCGAGAAGCGAAGTTGTCATCCAGTGTGCTCTGCTCCTGCCGCGCACGCTCGTACCAAAATCTCTCACGCTGTTCCTCACGCATGTTGGACAGCAACTCTCGCGCCTGATGAGCCGCCTCATAGATCTTCATCTGCTGGTCACGCAATGTTATTAGCTTTTGAACCTGTTCGCGGGCGTGTTCCTGCATTTCTTCAAGCGTACGCATCTCGCCGTAGAATACATGAAGCTCTGAGCCAGCGATCTGATGCTGCAGCCCAACCTCGCGCCTGCGGATACTCTCCACATGCTGTGCCTGCAGTTCTAGGTGTGTCTCTCTTGCCTTAACCAACTGACGAAAAATTTGTCCCAGCAGCCGCTCTTCGCGCTCCTCAGCGATCTCTCTCAGACGAAGCACGGTGGCCAGCGGAAATTGGAAACTCATACTAAGCCGGCAGCTCGTTCAGTCGTTGACACATAACCGCAAAGGACGGCGTCTCATTCGCGTCCTGCTGCAGAAATCTGTTGATCTCAGGGACCGCCTCCACAGCGCGATCCAACACGGTATCGAAGCCTCGTTGATAAGCGCCGATGCGAATCAGGTCCTCCGAGCGCGCGTAAGACGCTAGCAGAACGCGCAGCGCCTTGCTCTTGCTCAAATGCTGGGGCGAGGCAACCGAAGACATCAGACGGCTTAGACTGTCGAGCACCGCAATAGGCGGGTAATGATTTTTGATTGCCAGGCTGCGATCGAGAATAATGTGTCCATCTAGAAGCGACCTTACCGTATCAACAACAGGATCCTGCTGATCGTCCCCTTCCATCAACACCGTATAGAACGCAGTGATGCTACCCGTGTTGAAGCTTCCTGCACGCTCCACCAATCTCGCCAACGTATTGATGACAGATGGCGTATACCCCTTGGACGTGGGTGGTTCGCCCGCCGCAAGGCCAATCTCTCGTTGCGCCATGGCAAACCGTGTCAATGAATCAACCACCAACAACACGTTTTTTCCCGTAGATGCAAAGTGCTCCGCAATGGCTGTGGCGCTCAGGGCTGCCCTCATCTTTAATAGAGGAGACTGGTCCGAAGTGGAGACGACCAGCACAGAGCGGCGCCTTCCCTCTTCTCCAATTACTTCAAGAAACTCCTGAACCTCACGCCCGCGTTCGCCGATCAGCGCCATCACGGTCATGTCCGCCGCCGTGCCTCGAGCCATCATACCCAGCAACGTGCTCTTGCCAACGCCGCTCCCCCCAAACACACCCAACCGCTGTCCCCGCCCGCATGTCACAAATGCATCGAGCGCCCGCACGCCACAGCCGAGCGCCTCACGTATTGGTACCCGGTCAAGCGGCAGCGGAGCAGACCCATCGACAACCATCGACCGCCTTGCACTATAGCTTCCAAGACCATCCAGTGGCTCGCCTGTTCCGTCGATTACACGTCCAAGGAGCTCCGGACCCACACGAATTGAAGGACGCGACCCCGTCGCTACAATCCGATCTCCGTAACGGATACCCCTTGGAAGTTGTAAGGTCATGGACAGCATCACAGGCCCGCGAAATCCCACCACCTCACCCGCATAACTTGTGCCGTCCGCGGTTACAATCTTGCAGGCATCGCCTACCGAGCAGTAAGGCCCTTCAGACTCAATCAGGTTGCCCACAACCTGCAGCACACGCCCCTTCCATCGCAAGGTGCTGAGCTGTTCAAGCTGACTGAAGTATGGTGCAAGGGGCGTGGGCATCAGACAGCAGGCCTCTGCGCCAATATATCGAAGAACCCTTTCTCCACTTCTTTCAATTGCATCTCCAGACTAAAGTTGACAGACCCCAACTCCGTTCCAAGAATGCAATCCTTTGGCTCCAACTCATCGTCTTCCAGCACGGTAATGTTTGCGCTCAGGTTTAGTGTACTAAAGTGCTGCTGCCACCCCTTCACCTCTTCAGGGCGTACACGGATACAAGCCGCCGTGCCATCCTTTAGTTGTCCCAGAGCAATCTGCACCAACGCAGCGACCAGCATCGGATCTACCTGCGATTCACGATGAAGGATCTTCGCCGCGATAGAGAGCGCCAGCTTAACCACTTCAGCCTCCACTCGGGCAAAGTACTCCTTACGCGCCTTCTCAAAATGCTCTACGGCTCTGCTGATCCGAAGTGTTTCAGCCCTGGAACGCTGCTCATACTCCGTCCTCAGCTTCGCCTCTGTCTCGGCTACACCGGCCGCCCGCTCCGCCGAAAGGTTTTGACGAAGCGTTTCCTCGGTGACGCGCAATTCATGCTCCGTCAATGCTTCATCAACTGCTACGTTAATCGTCGGCTGCTCGGCAGCCGTCTGGCGATACTGAAACTCAGCGATTGGCACGGAAATGATGCTGCCCATGGGAAATTTACTAAAGGACATAGTCGTCCCCTCCGTCACTCTTCAGCACAATCTTGCCTTCTGTCTCGAGCTTTCGCGCAATCGCGACAATATCCAACTGTGCCTTGGCTACGTCCTTGCTCCGCACTGGTCCCAGTGACTCGGCCTCTTCCTTGATCATCTCGATTGCCCGTGAAGACATCGTCTGATAGAAGTGATTGCGTAGACTCTCCCCTGCACCCTTCAATGCAAGTGTCAGCACCTTCTTATCCACCGTCGCTGTGACCGTGCGAAGCTGCACCTCAGAGACATCAAGAAAGTCGTCGAAGGTGAACATCAGGTCGCGAATGCTCACCGCAAGATTAGCCTCTTCCTTCTCAATCGCTTCTAGAATCTCACCCGATGTGGTGGCATCGATATTATTCATCAGGTCCGCAACACTCTGAAATCCGGAGTAAGTCTTCTTTTTCTGCTCGCCCACGGAGCGCAGCCTGCGATTAAGAACAGTGGCAACCTTCTCTGCCATGGCGGGCGAGAACTGCCGCAGGTTGGCAAGGCGGCGCACTGACTCAGCACGTACAGGATGCGGCAGGCACATCAGCAAAGCGGATGCCTGCTTGGTCTCAAGATGTCCAAGGATCAGCGCGATTGTCTGCGGATGCTCTCCCTCCAAAAACCGCGCAAGCTGCTTTGGGTCAATGCGCTGCAGCGACTCCACACGAGAAGAGTTGACCTCCTGCGAGCGAATGAGCCGCTGCACCATCTCCTTGGCGCCGTTCTCTCCGAATGCACGGATCAGCAATCGTGTCGCAACCGCATGGCCGCCCTGCGCAATGTGTTCATGCGCCACAGTCATTTGTTGATATTCCTCCAACACCTTCAATGACACTTCCTTGGGCACGCTTCCGAGTCTTGCGAGCTCATGCGTCAGCCCTTGAAGATCCTCTTCACTCAAATGGTGAAAGATGGTTGCTGCTGCGTCATCGCCAATGGATGCAACCAGAATCGCGGCCTTACGAAGTCCGGTCATCCCATGAAGATCTTGATCCATGTTCACTCTGTCTCACCCCGAAGCCAAGCCTGTACCACACGTGCGCTGCTGGACGGTTGAGCCTTCACCTGCTCCACCACTTGTTCTCTCAACTGCAGAGTCCGCACCATCTCATCTGATCCTGCTGGTAGCGATATTGGCGCAACTCCCGCGAGAAGCGGATGCTCGGCCACCTGAAGTGTGCCTGCAAGAGCCCTCTTCTGCACCGGACGAATCATCAGGAAATATGCGACAACAAACAGGATCAGCAGCATCGCATACCGGACCACCGAGGAGAAATCGGAAATACCCTTGCGTGCGCGGTCCAGCGCAGTGAAAGCGGGAACATCTGCCTCCTCGGGTCTGTCGAACGCAAGGTTCTCCACACTAATGACATCCCCGCGAGACTTATCCAAGCCGATTGCATTTTGTGCAAGCACCTCAATCTGGCTTAGTTCCTGCGGACTGCGCTTGGCACGAGTCTCGGTCCACTTACCGTTTGGCCCAAGCCTACGCTTCACCAGATCATCCACTACCAGAGCTGCTGTGATCCGCCGGATGCGTCCCGCCGGCTCAATCGAGTGGCTTGTAGTTTTATTTACACCATATGTTGCGCTCTCCGTCTTCGATGACTGATTCGCATCCAGACCGATTGGCGGCGGCACATTCGGCTTGGACTGCGGCACGTTGCTTGTCGTGCCCGGAACACCGCCCACGCCCGAACCCGGACCCGTCTGTTCGTCAGAGCGCTGGATTGTCAGCGGAACACTAACAGCCGGATCGTATTTATCTTGGCTTGTCTCCGTCGTTCCCTGCTCGTACTCCACATTCACGCTGGCGCGAAGATGATCGCTACCCACCACCGGGCTAAGCGTCGCCATCAATTGCTGTGTCAGTTGCCGCTCCGCGCCATCTTCGCCGGATAGCCCATCGCCCTTTATTCCCAGAGCTTGGTTGGAATCCGCATCGATGATTGAGACATCGCTCGGCTTCAACCCATCTACCGCACCGGATACTAGCCGTTGAACAGAAACAGTTTCCTCATGCGAAAGCCCTCTGCGCGCGAGCTTCAGCGTCACGGACGCCTTCGCGTTGCGGTCGCGATCAAGGAACACAGACTCCGTCGCCATCACCAGGTGAACTCGTGCACTTTTTACGCCACCCAGCGAAGTAATCGTGCGCTCAAGCTCGCCTTCGAGCGCGCGTTGATAGTTCACCTTTTCATCAAACTCCGTCTGCCCCCATGAGACTTTATCAAATAGTTCAAAACCCATTCTTCCACTGTGAGTCGAGTCGTTCGCCGCAACATCCAGTCGCGCTGTGTCCACCTGATCCGCCGGCACGCTGATGCTCTTTCCATCCAGGCTCAGTTGGTATGGAATCTTCTTGGCCGTCAGTTCCGTCGT
>CAXTRZ010000002.1:0-30814 GCA_964246715.1 uncultured Acidobacteriaceae bacterium
CGTTGGGGCGGAGCGCGCGGAGGCGTATGCGCGAAGCGCGGCAGACGCGATCCATCGCATGCAGTGCTCGATCTTGGCCGCGCTGGATGCAGCGGGGCACCGGCTGGCGGTGCTCGAACGGGACAATGTGGCGGGGATGGAGCGGGTGGCGTTTACGGTGTTGGCGACAAAGAAGACGCATCGGCTGCTTCTGCTGCGGCTGCGGCGCAGCGATGCGACAGACAAGGTGCAGTCGTTCCCGGATTTAGATGGGGATTAGTTCTCGGCTTCAACTAGAGACCGTGCTGGTGTGGTGCCTTGGCGGCCTTCGAGCTGGTGTATTGCGAATCGACATAGGCCAGCTCGACCGTGCCGGCGGTGATCTGCTGAACCTGTTCGATGAGCGCGGGGACCTGCTTGCGATCACCTCGATCGCGCACCAGCGATAGCACGTGTTCAACCAGGATCGCGGCAGCCCCAACGCAACCAGTGCTGCATCGGTTGACACACGATATGCCGGGGCGGCATATCGTTGGTAGAGAACGCCACGATCCGCCAGTCCGAGCCACGTAGCGTACGGCGTTGAACACCGTGCGCGGATCGTGCTTGCGCAGCTAACTGTATTCGGGCACAGCAGCAGAGAAGGCAGCACAAACGCCTACTCCTCATCAGTCACATTGCTCACTTACGGTTCAGGACTCTTTGTCGGGCATCCCTTCATGCCCGACAAGCAATCAAGTTCAGCGAATATTCTGGGAAAGATACTAAGTTCACAACAGGCTTAAAAGCTGAAGCGAGCTGCGAACTGAAACTGCCTGCCCGAGTAGCCGAAGACCGTGCTGTTGATAGAGCCGAAGCCGCCCGCCGCAGTTGCGACGCTTCCTCCAGCTGCTGGGTTGGCGCTTGGGGCGTAGGCTGTTATGGTGCTGTTGGGGGCGGCGAAGTTCGGCGTGTTGGTAAAGTTGAAGCATTCGGCGCGCAGTTCTAGGCTGACGCCTTCCGGGAGAGAGAGTGTTTTGAATAAGGATAGGTCTCCCCGGCGCAGGTCAGGACCGAATACCTGATTGCGCCGCTCATTGCCGGCCGTTCCAAGCGGCTGCTGAGCAAAAGAGCTGACGCTGAAAAACTGGCTGAGAGAGCCGTTGGTCCGAATGGGTGCGACAACATTAGGCTTATCGCTGGTGACGGTAGGCAGGTTGATGGTCGCGAGGCCGTTGGATTGGGTGACAGAGGATATGACGGTGAACGGGCTTCCCGTCTGCCAGAAGCCCAGACCGTTCAGCCGCAGGCCTCCCGCGATGGTTCGATACAGGCGCGATCCTGTTTGGCCGAAAGGCAGATCGTAGCTGAAGAAGCCGGCAAAGCGGCTCTGGAGATCAAGCGGCGAGTTACCGTAGTCGTAGGTGCTGACGTTGCCCGGTTTCAAGCCAAAGACCGTGGTCACAAGGCCATCGCCGTCGTATTCGTGATAAACGTCATCGAGATTGTGCGAGTAGGTGTAGTTGAAGTTGGCGGTGAGACCCTTTGCGATACGGCGCTCCAAGGATACCTGGAGCGAGTTGTAGGAGGATGCGCCGAAGTTGGCGAACTCATCGATTGTGTTGATGTTGGGCAGGCTCTTGCTATAGACCAGCGCCGGCGGGGGCGTTCCGGCCGGCACAGGACCTGTCGGAGCCGGCAGATCCAGATTGGGGACCTGGTTCGAGATGTGGCGGCCGACTTGCCCGACGTAGCCCACGCTAATCACGGTGGCGCGCAGTTCCTTCTGAAAGAGGAGGTTGAACTGCTCGAAGTAGCTGTCCGGCTGGGAAAGCGGCTTGCTGGTGACCGTGCCCGTAAGGTTTGCGGTACTGGTCGACTGCTGAACCGCAGGCACAACCCCGGTCACGTTGATCGGAGTGGGATTGAAGATGAAGCCCGTGTTGATGCTAACTCCCGGGTTGCTGATGACGGTGCTGACGACCGCGTCGCTGACGTAGAACGCGAGCCCGAAGCCGCCGCGCAGCACCATCCCTTTGCCAAAGGATGCATCGAAGCCGAAGCGAGGACTGACATCGGTATAGGTATTCTGAATGCCGCCGGTATTGTTCTTGATAATGGACAGCGAGCCTAGATCGAAGTTGGAATAATTGCCGTATTTCTCGCTCGGCTTGGTGAACACGTCATAGCGCAGGCCGAGATTAAACGTGAGATGGTTGGTCGCGCGCCAGTCATCTTGAAGATAAGCAGAAGGCTCCCAGCTACGCTCGTAGGGTTTGATGAGGAACGTAATGCGGTTGGAAAGGTAAGGAGTGCCGGAAAGAAAGTTTGCCAGCGAGAGCACGGGCGAGGGAGAGGCGAACAGGAAAAGTCCTTTCGCAAAGAGCGGGTTGTCATAGGTAAAGTTGCGCCGGATCAGCGCACTTCCAAACTTGAAGCTGTGACGGCCATGCGTGTAGGTGACTGCGCCTGCAAACTGGGTGGTGTGTTCAAAGTTGACTGTAGGAAGAGCAACGGTGTCGCCCAACGCCGCATACCCGACGACCTGGATGGGCGCCAGGCCCGAGCAGACGATGCATTCGTTCGAGTTCGGGATGAAGTAGGGTGCCGTGTCGTTCAGGTTGCGGCCGGCGTTCAGCGACTCCGAATCGAGATCGAAGTAGGTGTACCCGGTCCTCAGCTCCAGGAGCAGAGACGGCGTAAAGATGTGGGTATAGCCAAACTGCCCATTGTGAGTGATCGTAAGATTGTTCCCCGCACCATTGCCGGCGAGGTTTCCGCCAGCTGCTACCCCGTTTGCGTTGGGCAAATATGGCGGGGTGAACGCCTCTGTGCGGTTATAAGAGTAGCGGCCAAACAGGGTATCATTCGCGCTGAAGTGATGATCGATGCGGGCGTCGCCCAGCTGCTGGTAGAGGGTTGCGGCGGGGTTATAAACGAAGTTGTTGACTGTCCCGCCGAGCGTCGTTGGCCCAAACTGGTTAGGCGCGGGAAAGAGCTTGAAGTAAGCCAGTGTTGTAGGATTCAGGCTTGCTGTCGGGATGATCGGCCCGCCCTGGTCCGACAAATTTCCGGGGTTTTGCTCTTCAAAGGCCGTCGGGACGGTGGAGGTGTAGACGGAATTATTCCCATCGATGTTGCGTAAATCTTCGTAGTCTACAAAGAAGAAGGTTTTATCCCGTCGGATGGGTCCGGAGAGACTCCCGCCAAACTGATTCAGGCGAAGCTCGGGTTTGGGCTTAGTGGGATCAGAGAAGCGGTTTCGTGCGTCCGTGATGTCGTTGCGGAAGAACTCGTAAAGGGAGCCGTGAAATTGATTGACTCCCGATCTGGTGATGATATTGATCGCAGCGCCGCCGGTGCGGCCTACCTCGGCGGGATACAAGCTGATCGTGGTGCGGGTTTCGGCGATCGCCTCGACAGAAGGCCGCAACATCGGTGCCCCGAGTGCGCGACTGTTGTTGTCCAGTCCATCTAACTGACTGTTGTTGTAGAGCTCCTCCTGTCCATTGGCGGAGACGTTGGAAGGCAGGCGCCGGTCAGTCGGGGCTGAGCCGCTCGAAAGACTTCCGGCGGATCCTGCGTTGACGCCAGCCTGCACCTGGATCAGCGCGATTACATTGCGGCCGATGGTGGGCGCGTCCAGCAGGTTCTTCTCAGTGATGGTACTGCCCACACTCGTATCATCCGTTTGGAGCGACGAGGGCGTTGCCGTGACCTCGACGTGCTCTTCGGCGCCACCCGCCTGCAGGTTTGCATTGACCCGAACCCTGTCGGCCGCAGCCAGCACGACGTTCGTCTCGACAAAGGTCTTGAACGAAGGCGAAGTGATCGTCACCGAGTACGTGCCTGGCTGCAGAGCGCTGAAGACGTATCCACCGTCGCCGCTGGTAGTAAACGTGCGCACCTCGTGAGTGCCGACGTTCTCCAGCCGCACCGCGGCTCCTGGAATGACAGATCCAGTGGCGTCTAAAACAGTGCCGAGGATGTCGCCGGTCGCGACCTGAGCCCGGAGGGCAGCCGTTTGTGCCAGCAAGAAGAGAAGAAGAGTCAGACTCCAGAGGCGCGTCTTGCCAGAGTGTGCCCGACGAGCACGCTTCAATAGAGCTGATACAGAACTAAGATTGCCGAGCGGGTACAATGCCATGTTGCTAACCTAACCTTCCGCGTGTCGATCAAGGTGAGTTCGAAGACGCGACGGAATATAGCATCATGCTCCTACCAGTGACAATAGGCGCAGTACATATTCTGAGGATCTTGAGTTTTGCATGACGACGCTCGTTCTCTCAACTTCAGGTCGAAGGCTTGAGAAATGAAGAGGTTTCCAGAACGTTCGCGAACCCGGCTCGATCGATCCGGGATCTAGCAAGAGGCGCTTTCTTCGCTCATGCGGAAGCTCGATCTGAAGCTGTAGCGTGTAGCCTCGGATCAGGCAAGACGAGTTTTCAGAGCCCGCAAACATAGCGCTGCGTCTCAGAGTATTGACAGTGTCTAGCCTGATGGGTCACGATAGTTGCGCATTCATGCTCTTTTGACGCCTCGGAGATTGCTGGAGTCGCGAACATCAAGTTGGAACGATCAATTCTGAAGTGTGAAGGATGTAGCCTTTGATGATGTCAATGCAATCAGCAGACTCTCTTAAGGTTGCAGCTTCTCCGCGGGCAGCTTACATCGTCGTGATCCTTGGCTTCGGCGCCTTCCTCTTTGAGGGATACGATCTGATCGTGTATGGGTCAGCCGTACCCGCTCTGCTGGCGTACTCAGCCTGGGCTCTTACGCCTGCTAAAGTTGGCGCGATTGGCGGTGTGGTGCTACTGGGCATGTTTGTCGGGGCACCTCTCGCAGGTTGGCTCAGCGACAGGCTTGGCAGGCGACGCATGTTTATTGGCCTGTTGTCTTTCTTTTCCTTGATGATGATGCTGGTAGCCGTTGCACCCACCCCAGGGTTGTTCGCCCTCTTCCGCTTCCTTGCGGGTATCGGGATCGCCGGCATACCCCCAACAGCCATTGCACAGGTGTTTGAGTTCGCGCCCGACAATCGAAAGGTGCTCTTCAATGCCATTATGCTGGGCGGCTTTGGGGTTGGAGCCATTCTTGCACCCGCCATTTCACTTCTGCTGATCGGACATGTTGGATTTCGAGGTCTGTTTGCTTTTGGGGCCTTGCCATTAGTGACCTTGGTTCCCCTCGCGGCTTTGTTTCTCCCAGACGTTCCTGGTGGGTCTGGTCCCTCCGCGGCGGACGCGGCCAAACGGAAGACGGTAAGTTCGTGGCGTGGCGTACTGCAGGGCCGCGCGGCACTTTCCACAATCCTTTTTGCGGCTGCGAACTCCTTCGCGCTCCTGCTTTCCTTTGCGTTGAACACTTGGCTTCCTCAGTTAATGCGAGGAGCTGGGTATCCCCTTGGTTCCGCACTGCAGTTCCTACTTTTGCTGAACGTCGGAAGCCTTTGCGGAGGGCTAATGGGAGGATGGATCTCAGACCGAGTGGGCGGCCGAAAGGTATTAGTCGGGATGTTTGTCGTTGCCGCCGTGTCGCTTGGATGTCTCGCTATTCCTAGCCCCGCGGCCATTTTAAAGCTGTTGGTTTTCATCGCCGGGTCAGTCGCTTGTGGTAACCAGTCGGTGCTCTTCGGAATGATGGCGGCTCATTACCCGCAAACGTCACGTGCGACCGCGGTTGGTTTCATCTCCGGAGTTGCGTGTCTCGGCGCGGCGGCGGGTCCCTTGTTGGGAGGTCTTCTGATCAAGGCAGGCGCAAGTCTAAGCGGAAACGTTCTCGTCTTTGGCGGAGTCGCTCTACTTGCGGGCTTGGCTATTCTGTTCGTTCCCTCCAAGCTGAGCGCAGTTCCTGTTGTTCTGGATGCAGTCTAGAAGTTGAAGGTCTCTCATAACCAGTCTGGATACACGGAAGGTACAAGACACAGGTATCTCCGCTTCCATGCGGCCGTTACTTGCTCTCATTGTGCAGGGTGTACGTGGAGGCTGCTTTTATCAACCCTCCATACGGCCGTTGCTTGCTCTAATTGCGCAGGTGTTGGGCGAAGAACTCTGTAGCCCGTTTGATTGCGATCTTCGTTTCGGGTGCCTGGGGGATTAAGCTCATGAAGACATGCGGCATCCCTTCATAAACATCGAGCACTGCCTCATGGCCTCCGCTCCGTATTGCCTGGTACTCCCGCACGGAGCTGCTCAGCAGATGCTCGCGGGTGCCTACCTGTAGCAGCGTCGGGGGAAAAGCCTGGGTGTAATCCCCGTAGACTGGGGACACGTAGGGATTCTTCCGGTCGGCGGCGGCCGAGTAAGCATCTGCACTCCACGAAGTTGTCTCGGTAGAAAGAATAGGGTCTGCCGCTGCCAGCGTTGTATAGGTGTCCCCGGCGCCCGTTTGGTCCGTGCCCGGTGAGATCAGGTAGAGCGCTCCGGGCAGTGGCAGACGCTGGTCGCGCATCTTCAGCACGGACGCCGCCGCAAGGTTGCCGCCTGCCGAGTCGCCCATCATGCCCACGCTTTCCGGCTTCACGCCCGAGGCAAGCACAGCCTTCCAGACCGTCAGCACCTGATCGGTAGTGATGCGCCAGTCCGCTCGCGGCGCAAGCGTATAGTCGATTGAAATCACCTCATGTCCGCTTGCCGTGCTTACAAGCGCGGGGATCGACAGACTGGTCGCGGCAGAGAGAAAGGTAAAGGCCCCACCATGCATGTACAGGATGACCGGTCCGCCCGCTTTGTAGTTGGCGGGACGCACGCGCAAAACCGGCACGCCACCCAGGCGATCTTCGGTTCGTGTGACGTGAAGGGCATCCGCGGTGGCGGTTGAGATCGGGGCGGCGATCGCCCCAAGCTGGGCGTTCGCTCGATCCCAGTCTTCCTGGGTTTTCGGTCGTTCCCGCTTCGGCGCATGGGCGAGTCTCGAATAGAGCTTGCTCAACTGTGCCGCCGCTTCCGGCGAAACCGTGTCGGGAACAGTGAAGCGGTCGGCATCTGTTGCCGGTGTTTGCGCAATTGTTTTTGAGAGAAACATCGTCGCAAAAACCACGAAAGTTGCCGTTGCGCCGAGTACGAGCCTTACATTGCTCATTGCCGCCCCCGTCATGCTGTATAGATCGTTCCCTGTAATGCAGTGATGCCCGAAATCGCAGATTTGCTTTGCTGCGCTAGGGAATGACAAAAGAGGTGCAGCTGCTTCCAATTACGAGGTCAATGAGCGGCCAAGCCAATCGAAGGCTGAGCGGTAAAGGGCCTGCACCTGCTCCGGCTGGTCATCGCCGTACAGGTCGGAGGTCATGGAACGTCCGGACATGCTGATGTCGTAGGCCACAAAACGGTACGATGGTCTGAACTGGGCAAGCTTCTCATGGTCTACATCCAGGGTCGTGCCCGGGACGGTTGGAGTCAGCGTGTCACGCTCGTAGATCGCGTTCAGGGACAGAATCTTCCAGCCGCTCTCACGCCGATCCAGCCGGTAGAGCAGCCGTGTGTAGGAGACGAGGTCTGCTTCGACACCCTTGAGCAGGAAGCGCCGCTCTGCTGAGATGGAAAGCTCCAGCACAGCCTTATCCCCAAGCATATGCACCACTGGCGGCGAGGTCCGGTGCAGGACCCGTATGCCCATCTCCGCCATCTTTTCGGAGCGCACAACAAACTCGGCGCCGGGTCCGTCAAACCAACTCAATGTCACACGCGAGTCGGGATGAAAACACTCCGCCATCTGGGCCCACCAGCCGCGATCGCGGCCTTGCCGTTCCCGTAAGATAACCTGCGTGACCTCGGTTATATCGTTCATGGAGCTCCTTCTTCGATACGTTAGTTGGATAGCAAAAACGGGCGTTCACTGAATGGACTCGTAAGCCCCACGTCCGAAGACTTGTGTTCAGGAGGCAGCCTTCCAGATGGCCTTTTCGTCGGTGCGTTCGATACGTCCGATCGCGGGCCAGGGAAAATGCGGGGAGAAGCTGTGCCATTCTTTCTCAAGCAGTAATTCAATCAGCTTACGTCGCGTCTCCACGCCCTGTTCCGGGTAGAGATCCAGCGGGTGATGCACATGGGGCGTCTCAACCGAGACGACAGCGTTCGTGAAGCCATCACCCGTGTAGAGTAGCGTTTCTGACGTTCCCTGGACGATGAAGCCGACCTGACCATGCGTATGTCCGGGCAGGGCGATTGAACTGACACCCGGCATGATCTCTTCGCCGGCACGAAACGTCTTCAGCGTGTTGCACCCAAACCGAAGCAGGCGACCCGACGCCTGGCGCCTATCCTGCTTGGCTGCCTCCGCAATGGGTGAGTCGCTAAGATCGACCGGGTCGCGGTGCCAGAAGGCGATCTCCTCCGCTGATACGTAGTACGTTGCACGCGGAAAGGTTCTGCTTCCATCGTCGTGGAACAAACCACCAACATGATCCGGGTCCAAGTGCGAGATCAGCACGGCATCGATTGACTCTGGGGAGATACCGGCAAGGGAGAGCGACTCGGCCAGGCGACCGTCGCTGAACAGGAGTTTGCCCAGCCGCTCCGGATCGTACCCGAATCCGCTGTCCATCAGAACCAGTTTACTCGTCTGAGGCAGGGTCACAAGAAGACAAGCCAGGGGCACCAGGCGTATTTGCATCGGCTTGCCGGGTTCAGGCGGTCCCATTGGGACCCGGATGGCTCCGTCACTCAGGGAGACGCACTCGATGTCCCCTACGCGGAAGCGGTGAAACCTGGCCTCGGTTCCTGAAAGCGGCGGTGCCGGGATCGTGCTTTCTTGAGCTTCGCTGGGCGTTGTACTCACGGCGTCTCCTGCTGAAGGTGCTTACTGTTCTAGGTGCGGTGTATGTCCTGACCGTCTAGTCCCTCGGGTTTTATCATATACAGAACACAATGTGCGAACTGCCGCAGAAACGTTCCTTAATGCCACGCGCAGCGAAGCCGAACGATCAACCCGGTTTCCTGCATCGCATTGCTCCCGTTGCTTCGGAGTCCCGGGCTGCGCCGTGATCTTGCTGCAATAGGTATTGTGCCTATTGTGAAGTGAATTGCGAAGCTGCTATAGTGAGCGCCTCACCTTCTAAGGTGGGTCATAGGCATAGCTGTGTGCGGGGAACTGACGCACCTGTTCGTTGGGGACGTCTGCAACCTTTGCAGAGGAACATGGAATGAGCGGCGCGATCCGCATTGAGGTCGCGCGAGAGGATTGACATGGAAATGCAACGAACGGCAAAAAACTGGGTCGGCGGAGAATGGGTGGAAGCCGGGACGAAACGGGAGAGCACCAATCCGGCCAACGGCAAGTGCATCGGCAGCTACTTCGACGCGGATGTCGCTGTCGCGCAATCCGCGATCGACACGGCATCGGCGGCATTCAAGAAAGAAGGTTGGCGCACCGACCAGATGATGCGCGCAACCGCACTGAGCCATATTGCGGATGCCTATGCGGCCCGGCTGGGCGATGTGATCGATGCGCTTTGCGAGGAGAACGGGAAGACCCGTCCCGAAGCGACCTTTGAGGCGAGTCTGATCATTCGCGCTTACCGGTTTGCAGCCGGCCTCTCTCTCCACACGTTTGGCCATGTGATGGACGCGACTCCGGGTCGGCAATCGATGTCGATTCGGCAGCCGGTGGGCGTCGCGGGCCTGATCATTCCGTGGAACTCTCCTGCTTATCTGAGCGTTCGTGCCTTAGCCCCGGCGCTCGCGGCCGGCTGTACGGCGGTCGTCAAGTTCCCGGCGCAGGCTGCGCAGAGCGCACAGGTAGCCAGTGAGATCCTGAGCTCGGTCGCCGAGCTTCCCAAAGGGGTCGTGAACTTCTTTACGGAATCCGGTGCGGATGGTGCCCGCCTCCTGGTGAGCTCGCCTCTGGTGCCCGTCATCAGCTTCACAGGCAGCACGCATACGGGCAGGCAGATTGCCCAGGCGGCAGCGGTTCATCTGAAGCGGGTAGGCCTCGAGCTCGGCGGAAAGACGCCCCATGTGATCTTTGACGATGCCGATCTGAACGTGCTTCTGCCCACTCTGGAGAAGTCGTCAACCGTCTTCGCCGGCCAGTTCTGCATGACGGGAAGCCGCATTCTGGTGCAGCGTGGTATTGCGGAGAAGGTGACGAATGGGCTGGCGGAAAGGCTGAAGCGCGTAAAGCCCGGCCCTGCCTCCGACCCCAGCAGCGACATGGGCCCTCTGATTGACCTAGCCTCGGTAAAACGTGTCGATGCAGCTGTTGAAGCGGCGATCCAGGCTGGCGCCCAGGTTGTTGTACGCGGTGGCCCGGCGACGGACCCGGCGCTCGCGGGAGGCGCTTTCTATCACCCCACGCTGCTCACAGTGAAAGACTCCAGTATGCCGATTGTGCAGGCCGAGACGTTTGGGCCGGTGCAGACCATCCAGGTCTTCGACACGGAAGATGAAGCTGTTGAACTTGCGAACGACTCTGAGTACGGACTGAATGCCTGCGTATGGAGCCGTGACGTTGACACGCCGGTGCGCGTCGCCAGGCGCCTCGATGTCGGGCTTGTCTCGATTAATAGCTGGGCTAACCTTGCGGTTGAGTTCGAGGAGGGCGGCTACAAGGCAAGCGGCCTGGGCAGACTTGGAGGCACGGCCTCGATTGAGGAGTACCTCGAATATAAGCAGATCGCTCACACGTTCGCGGGCGGAGGCCACCACTAATGCAGGCAAGCGGTGAGCAGACCAGCAGACAAGCAGCGCCCCGCGCTGCAGGCGGAACCACTCAGGCAGCGGTTGTGCATGAGCCGGGAGGAGCCTTTGTCCTTGAGGAGGTTGAGCTCGGCGCCCCGCGGCCGGACGAGGTCATGGTGGAACTGGAGGCAAGCGGCATGTGCCATGCTGATCTTTCCGCTCGCGCCGGGCATATCCCATTCCCGCTCCCGGCGGTTCTGGGTCATGAGGGCGTAGGCAGGATCATTGAGGTGGGCTCGGCAGTAGACGATCTGAGCGTGGGTGATCGTGTCGTGATCAGCTTCTCCTGGTGCGGGCGTTGCTCCGCCTGCCTGGGTGGGACTCCAGTGTATTGCGAAGACTGGCCGCGTCTGAATCTGGTCGGGGGAAGCCGTTCCGACGGATCTTCAACCCTCAGCCAGTGCGGAAGCCTGCTCCATGGACACTTCTTCGGTCAGTCTTCGTTCTCGCGTCGCGTCCTTACAGCGGCACGTTCCGTGGTCCGTGTGCCGGAAGATCTACCGGCTGCGGTTCTTGCGCCTCTGGGTTGCGGAGTACAGACTGGAGTGAGCGCGGTGACAGCCGTGCTGCGTCCTTTGCCCGGCGCACGGGTCGCGGTGTTTGGCGTGGGTGCCGTGGGTCTCTCCGCCATTATGGGTTTGCGTCTCACCGGCGCTGCCCAGATCATTGCCGTGGACATTCACCCCACGCGCCTGGCGCTTGCCCAGGAGCTTGGAGCGACGGAGATCCTAAACGCCAGCAAAGGAAGCGTCGTGGAGCAGATCGCTCAGCTTACCGGCGGAAAGGGGCTTAGCGGTGCTGTCGAGACCAGCGGAAACCTGGGCTCCTTGAATGCCGCTATCACGTCTCTAAGCTCTGCCGGTACCTGCGTCGTCATTGGAGTTCCGCGTGCCGGTGAGACTGTCGCCGTGGACGTGATCAACATGGTCGGCCGTGGTCTTCGCATCGTCGGGACCAACCAGGGTGACGCCGTGCCACGGGTCTTCATTCCACAACTGATTGAGCTTTACCGGCGTGGCCGTCTGCCCGTAGAAAAAATCGTTACATGCTTTGAGCTTGCCGAGATCAACAAGGCTGCCGAAGCGTCGCTGAACGGAAGCGTCATAAAGCCCGTGCTGCTCATGTAGAGATGTACTTGCCATGGCGCTTCCGCCGGAGTCGCAACCTTTCAGCTCGACTCACACGTTTCCCCCATCAGGAGAATACATGCCAAGCACGATCAGAAAGATCATCCTTGAAGAGCACTTCTCAACGCCTGAAGTAGGCGAGTATGCCTCAAAGGTGCTGAGCACGATTGATCCGGACTTCGTCGCCTACGTCAAACCGCGTCTGGCCGATATCGGCGCCATGCGCATTGAAGACATGGATAAGAACGGGATTGATCTTTCCGTGGTTTCCGTCACCACACCCGGCGTGCAGACGGAGCCTGACCGCGACAAGGCTGTCAAAGGAGCCAAGCATCTGAACGACCTTCTGGCCACGCAGGTACAGCTCTACCCCACGCGGTTTGCGGGTTTCGGAACGCTTGCGCTGCAGGACCCAAAAGGCGCCGCGGAAGAGATGGAGCGGTGCATTCAGCAACTGGGCATGAAGGGTGTGTTGCTCAACGGCCACAGCAACGGCGAATACCTGGATGACCCAAAGTTCTTTCCCGTTTGGGAGCGGGCCGAGGCGCTTGGGGTGCCGGTCTACCTGCATCCTGCTGACTCGCCGGTAAAGGCCAGCAACGAAGCCGGCTATCCGGAGATGGCAGGTCCGGGGTGGGCGTGGACGCCTGAGACTGCAGGCCACGTCCTACGCCTGATCTACGGGGGCGTCTTTGATCGCTTTCCAAAGACAACCGTGGTGCTCGGCCACATGGGCGAAGCGCTTCCGTACCTGCTCTGGCGTCTTGACAGCCGCTACAAGATGATGCAGCACCGCAATCAATTGCAGAAGATGCCATCCGAGTACATCAAGCGGAATGTGATGGTCACTACGGCTGGCTCGTTCTCCGATGCGCCGCTGATCTGCTCCATCCTGGCGCTGGGCGCGGACCGCATCATGTTCTCGGTCGACTATCCCTATGAGTACACGCAGGAGGCAGTCGAGTTCATCGACAAGGCACCGATCAGCGAGGAAGATCGCGAGAAGATCTGCCACGGCAACGCCGAGAGGCTGCTTCGCCTGTGACGTTTAGCCAGCCGTTCTCAACGGCTTAGGGTTCTCTGATCCAGGTCAGAGAACCCCAAGGGTTAGAGCCGTGCACGTATTAGCTATGCGGCGGGAACGGAAGTGCCGCTCCTTCAGAACATCGACCTATGAGAGTCTCCGCGGATGGGCTCTCAACCCTGAGCGATGCCGGGTTAGCGCTCAGGGACATACCACGTTGTCAACTTCGGCTGATGGGTGATCACTGCGCCGAGTCGGCCATAGTGCTAGCTAAATGGGATCATGGCGCCTAGAGTGCGGAGCAGCGCCTCATGGTTGCCGTTCGCCTCAGCAAAACGCAGCGGCTTGACATTGTCTACGCAAAGCTCGGAAGGCATGGGGTCGCTGAAGAGCAGCTTCATCGTCTGCTCGATGAAGTCCTTGAGCGGCATAACGCCTGCCGGAGGCGGAACGGAGGGGTCATTGCCACCGAGTTCGGTCTGTACCGCGGGCGGGATGATCTCGAGCACGCGAACGGAGGTGCGCTCCAGTTGATAGCGAAGCGACTGGGTATACGAATGAATAAACGCTTTGCTCGCGGAGTAGGTGGGGAATGCCGCCAGAGGAACATGGGCAAGACCCGATCCTACGTTGATGATGGTCGCTTCGGGCTGCGCTTGCAGATGCGGCAGCAGGGCAGTGGTAAGGCGAATCGGAGCAAGAATATTGGTGGATACAATTGCCTCAGCCGTGGCCGGATCGCTGCCGCTGGAGGCCAATCGTTCAATGCCTGTGATGCCGGCGTTGTTGATGAGCACATTCAGCGTTGGATACTTCTCTACCATGCTACGAGCAAACGCATCGAGAGCTTGGGCGTCCTGCACGTCCACAACTGCCCACTGGATTCCGGAGTGCGCTAAAGCCACTTGCTCAAGCGCGTCACGACGCCTTCCTGCGATGATGACCTTATTCCCAAGCTCATGGAAGGATTCTGCAAGGCCGCGACCGATGCCTGAGCCTCCGCCGGTGATTAGAATTGTGTTGCCGGTGCGCTTCATTGGCACTCCTGTAGCGGAGCCATTGCGAGAAGATCTCTGGCTTGGCTAGAATCACAATAGACACTTGGTGTATTTTGGTCAAGGTGGCTTGGTGCATACTGAATGTGTTTATTCAGGAGCGGCTGTCAGGAGCGTTAGCTGCGTGGCTCTTAGCGCTCGAATGCTTCGCTCTCCACCAGATTACCTGTAGATTGGTTACGACTGAGATGTATTACGGACCTTGTTGCTTCAGGTTGACGGACCATGCAGACTGAGGAATTAACCGATCATCGTGTACGCGTAGGCCGGCAAAAGCGCGAGAAAATGCGTAAGCGGCTACTCCAAGCAGTTATGGCCTGCTATGCCGCGCGTGAAGACCACACCACACCCGGCATCGATGACGTGATCCGGGAGGCGGGTGTCTCGCGCGCTACGTTTTATCTCCACTTCGTCTCCATGGAAGATGCGTTCAACGCCTTGCGTGCAGATCTGGATCAAGACTTAACGGTGGTAGAGCAATTCTTTGAGCGCTCTGACCCTCTTCAGCGTCTGGCGATCGGAACGCTTATCTTCCTTTTCCGCAGTGTCACCGATTCCAGCTACGCAAGATTTGTTTCCAGCACAAACTATTTGCCGGACAATGTCGCGAACATCGTTGCGATCGAGCACCACCTGCTCAAGGCGAGGGACGCTGGGCTGGTCCATTTCACAGAGGTCGCAGCGGCCCGGGACCTGTTGCTCGGCTCCATGTCGCAGGCGATGCGCTCCCTTTCCAAGGCAAGTGGTCGAAGCCGCGTGTACCTTGAGGAGCTGACGGTGATGACCCTGTGCGGCTTGCGGGCCGACCACACGCGCTGCAAGGAG
Source organism: uncultured Acidobacteriaceae bacterium (assembly GCA_964246715.1). Taxonomy (GTDB): domain Bacteria; phylum Acidobacteriota; class Terriglobia; order Terriglobales; family Acidobacteriaceae; genus Edaphobacter. Next base: position 14,666 of record CAXTRZ010000002.1, read on the forward strand.
ATGGTGCATGAGTGCGTTATCTACATCCGCGGTTATGCGCCGGACTGCCTGCCCTGGTGGAAGGACCCATGGGTTGGCTGATTGGCTTGAGGAGCCCATCAAGCGCTGTGAGGGCGGCTGCTCGCTCCATCTGCGACATTACTCAAGCGCATACCGGCTAAGTAACTTGTATGGCATAGACAGTCACATGAAAAGTCATCGTGAACTCTCATTCTGTTGACAGTGTCTATTCCGATGGGTCAGGATAGTCTGCGAATAGTAAGTCGATCCTCTGCTCTGGCGCTAGTTCCTCTCGAGCACAGGCGCTAGACGAGATCCGTAATACCGGAGGCACTAAGGTGAGCACGCAGGATACAGCGAAGCTGCAGTTGGACCGATTTGCAATCGCTGAAATGATTCAGCGGGAGCGTGCCGCCCGTGACTTCGCGCTGTGGTCAGAGATGGCTTCTTCCTATCATCCCGAATCCACGGTCGAGGTTTCATGGTTCAAGGGGTCAGGCCAGGAGTTTGTCGAGCGGACAAGGAGGCAGTATGAAAAGGCGCAGCAGCAAAGCGATCATGCGGAACGAATCCACTTCCATGAGATGGGACCGGCGGTAGTTACTCTGAACGGCCCTAAGGCGATTGCTGAAACGGCTTGCACCCTTCACAGCTTCTTTCCGCTGGACGGGATCGCTTGCAAGAACACAGCGTTTGTGCGCCTGATGTGGAGAGCGCAAAGCCTGGACGGGCAGTGGCTCATCGCAGGCCTGCGCTGCCTTTATCTCCGGGACCTGATCAGCCCGTGCAATCCCAGCCAGGTTCCACACCTGGATCAGGCTGAGCTCGACCGGTACCGCGTCTCCTATCGATTCACCTGTCACCACCTTGCACGGCTTGGACTCGAGCCAAGGGATGATCTTCCGGGAATCGACCGCCCCGAGACGGTCATTGCACTCCGTCAAGACGAGCGAGCCTGGCTTGAGCAAGCGCACACTGCCTCGGCAAGCGCGTAAGTCACCCTCTTCCGTCCGAACTCTTGGCTTGCAGGGCAGAGCTTGGTCCTCTTCCTTGTAGAACAAAGACGAAACTTACTTAGGAGATCCGAAATGTCAAATACCGTTTCCGTAGATGAGATCAAGCGTGGCGTGACGGACGTGCCCGTCGAAGCACTGCTGCTGCGCCGCTGGAGTCCCCGTTCGTTTGCGGACCAGCCAGTCTCCGATGCTGATCTTGCAGCCATCTTTACTGCGGCCGCATGGGCTGCCTCCTCATACAACGAGCAACCCTGGCGCTTCATCGTCGGGCGTAAGGGAGACGAGACGTGGCAGAAGATCTTTGACGCCCTTCTGCCGTTTAATCAATCCTGGGCCAGTGCGGCTCCCGTGCTTTACGCCGCGTTCGCAAAGAAGAGCTTTACCATGACGGGCGATCCAAATACAGTTGCAACTCATGACGTGGGCGCTGCGTCCGCGAATGCATCGTTGCAGGCTACGGCACTGGGGCTGCACACGCACGGGCTGGCAGGCTTCTCCCAAGAAAAGCTTCGTGAATCCTTTGCGGTTCCTGGGGACTTTGACGCGGTCGCATGCTGGACACTCGGCCGGTGTGGCGACCCGGAAACGCTCCCCGACAACTACAAAGCGATGGAGCTCGCGGCGCGATCAAGGAAGCCGCTCAGCGACTTTGTCTTCCGATCCTGGGACACACCTGCTCTGTGATTCGTCTGCTGGTCATGTTGCCTCGTCTCCCGCATTTAGGAGTGCGAGGCAACATATCTTTCTCTTGCAAAAGTCCTGACAGGCACTAGCTTGCAATGGACTGCAACGATCCTCCGGCCGGCAAGAGAACTCCTGATCCGGTCAAGTCCGAAAGCAAATCACTCACAAGGGATTTTTGGTCAGCGGATCCAAAGGCACCTCCGTATACGTAGAAGTCCGGGCGCACGATCATCGTGTCCCAACCATGCTGCTCAAGAAACGGCTGCATCCGGGAATCCATGTCTCGGAGAGCGCCCTTGCCCGGATGGCTGCTAAGGGATACAAAGCGCAGCCCAATCGCTTCAAGAGCGGTAAGCGTCGTCGCGTCAAACCACGCAAGCGGATTTGTATATGTCGTAATCAGCAGGAATCCCAGGCCCACCACCTCATCAAGTCGTCCGCTCGTCAATTGGCCTTCAACAGATACGTGGGGAGCCAAAAGGCCTGCTCCCTGCTGAAGGTCGCCGCGGTCCGTTCGCCGCAAAATCCCGCTGGTGAGTTGAGGAAATGCAGGAGGCGGAGGCGCTGTCCTATTCTTGAACGCGAGATCCCGCTGTTCGGCCTCCCGCAAGTCGGAGGTGCAGATCATCTTTCCCAGATAAATGGAAAGATCAATGATCTGGCTCACGTGGGGCATCCGCTCCTCCTGGTAGGTATCCAGCAGGCGGTCACTTGCTTTGCCGTCAAGAGCGAGTCCAAGCTTCCAGGTGAGATTCCAGGCGTCACGGAGGCCTGAACACATGCCTTGCCCCATGAAAGGGGGCATTACATGCGCGGCGTCGCCGGCCAGGAGCAGACGTCCCTTCCGCCAGCTCTCGGCAAGCAGAGACCGAAAGGTGTACACCTTGGAACGCACAAGCTCGAGGGAGTCCGGCCCGGCCCAGGGCGCCAGCAACTCCCACACCTTCGCCTCCGACTCCATATCTTCGATCGACTCACCCGGCAGCCGCATAAACTCCCAACGCCGGAACTTCTTACCGTCGCGCAAGCCTGCTGGCACGATGGTCGTGGGTCTGGTCGGATTGCAGTACTGGCCGGCCGCCGGGATCTTGAGTTGCTCGATGGTAATGTTGTTCCGCAATAGAACGTCAACCACGAGCCAGTCAGCTTGAAAGCCGCGATCCTCCTGAACGCCTCCAATCTCCTTCCGTGTGATGGAATTGGCCCCGTCACAGCCCACAGCATAGGCGGCTGAGAGATGTTTAATCTGGCCTTCCTGGTCGCGAAGTTCAAGATGGCACTGTTGCTCATCCTGCGTAATGCTCATGGCCTCCCAACCTAAAAAGGAATCCACGTTCGGCAGTTCGGAAACAGCCTTGCTGATGGCCGATTCAAGTGTTGGCTGATGAACGAAGTTGACTTCCGTACCGCCGGAAATCGACTCCGCGGACCAGTCGATGACAAGTAGCTCTTCCCAAGCCGCGTTGAACCACTGATACTTTGGTCCCGGATGGCTGATCGATGGAAGTACCGAGCCCATGCCGTTGGCGGTGAGCACCCTGTAAATCTCGTGGTCAATGCAAACGGCACGCGGTAAGGGGTAGCGCTCAGGCCAGCGGTCGCAGACTGCCACGGACCGGCCTTGCCGCCCCAGCATCAAAGCAAGTCCCTGGCCCACTGGCCCATAGCCCAAGACAATCACGTCATACTTCTTGGTTTCCATCATATGTATCCCGTACTCTCTTTAGAATAGACACTCTAACCCCACCCGAGCAACGGGGTGCACAATCGTAGGAGCCACCGGGTCCAAGACCCGGCGGAACGGTGAAGCGCGTACAAGATCAAAGAACAAGAGGAGGGCTTCATCACCTTCTTCTCCGCTCGTCAGCGACCATGCCCTACCAGGGCAGCGTGCCCAGAGAAAAGTCGAAGAAGCCGCCGGAAGGTCCATCCTCCGGTAAAGTAGCCAGCTTGACGATGATGCGGGCTCCCTCATCGGGTGTTCCAAATCCCGGCCTGCCGGCAAACTTTTCTCCATTGCCCAGGCCTGTTAAATCTGTTGCAACCAGGCCGGGATTCGCCGCGTTGATCTTGATCGGCGTATCCCGAAGCTCATAGGCGAGCTGAACCGTCGCCATGTTGAGCGCTGCCTTCGAGCTCCGGTATCCTAGCGTGTTGATGGAGCGCACCGGAGACTTTTCGTCTGTGCTGAGAGCGAACGATCCAAGATTGCTTGAAACATTGACGATCCGGCCGGCAGGCGACCGGCGGAGCAGCGGCAGGCACGCCTGAATCATGGCTACCGGGCCGAAGAAATTGACGTCGTAGAGCTGCCTCAGCTTCTCTTCCGGCAGCTCACTGGGCTTGATAGTCACGCCGAAGGTGGCTGTCACCTCGTTGCTGATCCCTGCGTTGTTCACGAGGACGTCAAGCGTATCCCTCTCGGCTGTGAGCTTTTTGACTGCAGCCTGAATTGTGCTTCGGTCCGTCACATCCAGATGGACAAAGGAGACCTTGCCGTCGCCTTGCAGTTCGCTTGCGGCCTGCTCCCCCCTCTCCGCGTCTCTCGCACCTATCCAGACGTGAAAGCCCCTCTGGGCCAGAGCGCGTGCTGTGGCCTTGCCGATTCCCTTATTGCCGCCTGTAATCAGAGCCGAAAGCATGGATCCCTCGCATGTTGTAGAACTGCAGTAGACAAAACGTCTATTCTGGGTAGACTATGAGCGTTGCTGCAATCCTGTCAAACGTTGACAGCAGGCATGCCCACGACCGCTATCCTGGAGGCTGTATACGTTACTGGCTTCAGGACAGTCTTTCGGGCCCGATGGGATGCTGTCTAAATGAACTGCCGAAAGGATGTTCCCGGAAGCAGAAGCGCAGCGCAGGGTCCAAGCAACTTCTTGAATGGTGACATTGACCCTTCACCGGCTCCGTCCGTCGTTATCATTGGAGGCTGAGAAGGTGGCGGCTGTCGCGCCTCCAGAACGCCTGGCGAAGCCGGGGAGCAAGGAAGATGACAATGAATTCTCGCGAGGTGCGCTTGCGGAGCCGGCCGGAGGGGATGCCGTCGGCGGAGAACTTCTCATTAGCAACAGTGACGTTGGGCGATCCGGGACCTGGTGAGATACAGGTTCGGAACATGTGGATGTCGGTCGACCCATATATGCGCGGGCGCATGCGCGACCAGCCGAGCTATGTTCCGCCATTTCAACTGGGCGAGGCGCTGCAGGGCGGCGCGATAGGGATTGTGGTGCAGTCGAACGATGAGGGATTTGCCGTGGGTGACACGGTGCTCTCGATGTTCGGCTGGCGCGAGGCCTTCAACGCCCCGGGTTCGTTGCCGGCGGCCCTGTTGCGCAAGGTGGACGCGACGGTGATTGCTCCCGAGCTGTATCTGAGCACGGCTGGACTGACCGGACTGACAGCCTGGGTGGGACTGCTGGAAGTGGCGAAGGTGCAGCAGGGGGATGTGGTCTTTGTGTCTGGGGCAGCTGGCGCCGTAGGCTCGGCCGCGTGCCAGATCGCGAAGCTGAAAGGCGCGACAGTTATTGGATCGGCGGGCGGCGCCGCAAAATGCGAGTACCTGCGCAGCATCGGAGTGGATGCCGTCATCGACTACAAGGCGGAGGGAAGTTTCCTCGACGCTCTGCGGCAGGCGGCGCCAGACGGCATCAGCGTGTACTTCGACAATGTGGGCGGAGAACAACTGGACGCCGCATTGCTGGTTGCCCGCCCATTCGCCCGCTTTGCGTTGTGCGGGATGATCGCAGGCTACAACGGTCAGCCCTATGCCATGCGCAACGCCGGGGTTGCGGTTGGCAAGCGGCTGCGGCTGGAAGGCTTCATTGTGTCTGACCATTTCAACGCAATGCCGGCATTCCTAAAAGAGATGACCGAGTGGATCGCGACCGGCAAGATCAAATCGGCTCAGACGGTAGATGAAGGCATCGAAAATGCAGTAGCAGCGTTCTTAAAGCTCTTCACGGGAGAAAACCTCGGCAAGATGCTGGTGAAGCTGAGCTGACGTGCAGCCCTCAAGTGCGGCCAATTGCAGCGTCGGGCAGCATTGCTCCGGCTTGTTAAGCCGTAAACCCCTATGGGTTAGCGACCAACTCACGCCGCCGCGTGGCCATCCTCAACCCCCAGCCAGTCTCCGCCGCGAGGCCAAGCTGCGAGCGCCAGACGCCCTAGGCCGCGGTCCATCGCCCCAACGCAGCGCTGTCGTCCTCAGGCCTGCTTCATCTGCCGTCAGACGAATCAAGCCGCTACTTCTCGCTCGTCGGCGGAACCAGATTCTTCAGCCGAAGATACGTGGAAAGCTCCGCATACTGCTCGTTGTCATGCGAGACGTTACCCCACGCCATCCCAATCCGCGACCGCTTCTGCGGCCCCATCGTCAGCATCTCGGAGATGCTGGTATCGGTCAGCGCTCCGTAAGCCTTATCGCATTCGGCGAAGGACGCCTTCAGCGCGGCCACGATGACATCCTTGGTCGCCGTGTCAGCCGGCACGGACGCCTTATCAAAGGTGCCGCCGTTGAGCGTGGTGCAGGTATGGAACTGCGCCTCCGTGATGTGGTTCACCACCCGTGCATAGGAGCGGATCTCCGGCGTCGGCTTGAACTGGTAGTCCGCGTCCGGCATCTTCTCCGCAGCCTTAATGACGTTCGGCTTCAGCCGGTTGTAGGAGCCCTGCACCTCTGCGGCAGGTCCCATAGGACCGGGCGCGGGAGCCTGGGCAAACGCGGCGGAGGCGGACAGCAGGAGGGCAGGTATGGCAACAACGTGCGCAAGCTTCATGCCGCAAGAGTAGCAACATCTGTCCGCGCGGGCAACGATGAATTCAGACAAGCAGCGATTCCTTCTCCGCAAACCGTCGCAGCGAGTCGTTGTGGTCGAACGCCAGAGGCAACCTAAGCGCCTCGCTGAGCGGATGCCAGGCCACCGCCTGGACATCATCTGAAGCCACTGCCTCAACGCGCCCTTGAAGCCGGCACGACCACACCGTGTCGATGATCTGTCCGCGCGGATCGCGCTTCGGATCGGATTGGATGACGACCGGCTTCATCTGCTCCGGCGTGACGATAAGCCCGGTCTCCTCCTGCAACTCCCGCGCCGCGCACTGCTCCAGCGTCTCCGTGCCGGGATCCAGAAAGCCGCCCACCAGGCACCACGCATTGGCAAATGCCTTTGAGTTTGGGCCGCGCTGGCCCAGCAGCACAGTGCAGCTTCCCGCCTCCACGTAGTACGGAATCACCGAGCTGGTAATACCATCGATCGTCTTATGCGCCATGGAGGTCTCCTGTTCTGCCGTAGGATGCACCTTAGCTGTCGCTGGTCGCGCCGCTCATGGTCAGCTCCACCATCTGCTCAGGCGCGGCATCCGCCTCCACCAACGCGTCCGCCATTGCAAGGTGTTTGTCCAGCATGGCGATACCGAAGTCGATCTCTTCCTTGCTTACGATCAGCGGCGGCGCGATCACAAAGTGCGAGACCCACGCCTGGATGATGACGCCTTCCGCCAGGCACTTGCCGGCGATCTGATCCACCAGCAGCGGCTTGCCCGCCACCTTATCGGAGTAGGTGTTGAAGGGCTGCTTGGTGATGCGGTTCTTCACCAGCTCCACCGCCCAGAAGAGTCCCTTGCCCCGCACATCGCCCACGCTTGTGTGCTTCTCCTTCAACGCCTTCAGCTTGCCCTCGACATACGGTGCAAGCTCCGCCGCGCGGTCGACAAGGTTCAGCCGCCGCATCTCCGCGATGGTCGCCACCGCCGGTGCAAGCGTCATGGGATGCGCCTCATAGGTGTGTCCGTGCGCGAAGTAATGGTCGTTAAAGTACTCGGCGATCGTGCCGCTGGTGGCGCACAGTCCCAGCGGAACGTATGCGCTGGTGATGCCCTTAGCCGTCGTCAGAATGTCCGGCACCACGCCCCAGTGCTCCATCGCGAACCACTTGCCCGTGCGTCCCCAGCCCGTCATTACCTCGTCTGCAATCAGCAGTACGCCGTTCTCATCGCAGATGCGCCGCAGCCTCGGCATGTACTCGTCCGGCGGCACGATGACGCCGTTGGTCCCGACGATGGGTTCGACCAGCACCGCAGCCACGTCCTGCTCGTTCAGGATCATGTGCTCCAGGTAATCCGCGCACGCAATGCCGCATCCCGGATAGGTGTGCTTGATGGGGCAGCGATAGCAGTTCGTCTCCGGCGCGAAGATCACGCCCTGCTGCTTGCCGCGCGGCTCCATCGCCCAACGGCGCGGGTCGCCCGTCGCCGCAATGCTCCCGGAGGTCGAGCCATGATAGCTGCGGTAGCGCGCGAGAATCTTGGTCTTGCCCGTGTACATCCGCGCAATCTTAAACGCGGCCTCGTTCGCCTCCGTACCGGAGGTGGCAAAGAAGAACTTGTTCAGCGTGGGCGGCAGGATTTCAAGCAGCACCTTGGAAAGCTCCGCGCGCGCATCCGTCGCGTAGCTCGGCATCGCATACGCAAGCTGCTGCGCCTGTGCCGCAATGGAGTCGATCACGGCCTGGTTCTTATGGCCAAGGTTGGAGCACATCAATTGCGAGGAGAAGTCGAGATACTGCTTGCCCGCGCCGTCATAGATAGAGCAGTCTTTGGCATCGGCAATGTGCATCGGCGTCCAGTTCTTCTGGAACCGCCACGTACCGTAGTTGGTGGTGCGGGTGATATCAACGACTTCCTGCGACGTAAGTTTTGCTGCCTCTTTGACGGTGCTCATCATTACAACCTTTCCAACTTCATCATTGCGCAGACAAAATCGGTTTGGTGCTCTTCATCAGTATGAGGTAAGCCGCGCCGGACAAGAAGAAGCCCACAAACCAGGCATAGTCATACAAGAATCGCAGCGCCGGAACGAACAGCCCAATGAGCGCGCAGAAGACACCCACAACCAGCGCGATGATCGCGCGTGGGTTGAAGCCGCCGTTATACGAGTAGACTCCATTGCTGTGATACAGCCCCTGCAGATCCAGCCGTCTATGCCGCAGGATGAAGTAATCCGCAACCATGATCCCCGCAACCGGCCCCAGCAGGCCGCTATAACCCACCAGCCACCCAAAGATGTAGTTGCCAAAGCTCGCCATCAGCCTCCACGGCATCATCGCAAGACCCAGGAACCCGGTGATCAGCCCGCCGGCACGGAAGCTGATATACCGCGGTGCAAGGTTGGAGAAGTCGTTCGACGGGCTCACCACATTCGCGCCGATGTTCACGTTCAGCGTCGCAATGAGAATGCTAATCAGCGCCAGGAACGCAATCGCCGGCTGATGAAAGCGGCCGAGCAGCGTGATCGGGCTCCAGATGGGCTCGCCGAAGACCACGGTGGATGCGGACGTACACGCAATGCCGATGAAGCTGTAGAGCGTCATCGCCACCGGCAACCCAAACGCCTGCCCCACAATCTGCGACTCCTGTGACCTCGCATAGCGCGTGAAGTCTGGAATGTTCAGTGAGAGCGTCGCCCAGTACCCCACCATCGCCGTCAGCATGGGAAAGAAGAAGTGCAGGAACGCCCCCGGCGAACGAAACTTGCTCGGCGCGGCCAGCATCGGCCCGAAGCCGCCCGCCTTTTGCGTCATGAATGCCAGCAGGATCAGCGACATGATCAGCAGAAACGGGGCGGAGAAGCTCTGCAGAAAGCGGATGCTCTCCACGCCGCGCCAAACGATAACCATGTTCAGCAGCCAGAAGCCGAGAAAGCACGTACCCAGCACCCACGGCATCGCCAGCGTTGTGGGCCACAGCACGTTCACCATCGCGGCGATGGACTGTCCGCCAATCCAGCTCTGAATCCCGAACCATCCGCACGCCACAATCGCCCGCAGCACCGCGGGAATGTTCGCGCCGCGCGTGCCGAAGCTTGCGCGCACAAAGACAGGGAAGGGAATGCCATACTTCGCCCCGGCGTGTGCATTCAGGATCATCGGGATCAGCACGATAAGGTTGCCCAGCAGAATAGTCCCCACCGCCTGCAGCCAGTTCATCCCGCCCGCGATGAGCGATGACGCGAGCATGTAGGTCGTCACCTCCATGGACATGGAAAACCACAGCGCGATGTAGTTGTACGTCGTCCACGTCCGCTGCTCCGGGCTGGTCGGCGCAAGGTCATGGTTGTACAGGCGCGGGTCCGGATTCGCGATCAGCCCGGAGTTCGCTACGATGAACGGCGCAATCAAGCCAATCCTCCGGCGTTCGCCTCGCGCTTAAGAAAGCGGCCATGCCCCGGCGTGCCAATAAACGCGCCGCCATCCACCACAAGCTGCCCGCGCGAGTAGACCTTCGCGGCGTTGCCCTTCACCGTCCAGCCTTCAAACATGCTGTAGTCCGTGTTCATCGCCTGTGTCGCGGCGGAGATGGTGTACTCCACAGTCGGATTCCAGAGAAGGATGTCGGCGTCGTAACCCGGCGCGAGCACACCCTTCTTCGTCATGCCAAAGATGCGCGCGGGATGTGTGCTCGCCAAGGCTACAAACTGCTGCGGCGTCAGCAAGCCGGCATTAACGCCGTAATGCCACAGCAGCTGCACCCGGTTCTCAATCCCCGGGCCGCCATTCGGAATCTTGGTGAAGTCATCCTTGCCCAACGACTTCTGATCCGCAAACCGGAAGGGACAATGATCGGTCGAGACGACACTCAAGCTTCCGTCCGCCAGCGCCTGCCACAGCGGCGCATGGTTGGCCTTCGACCGCAGCGGCGGCGTAAACACATACTTCGCCTCCTCAAAGCTCTTACCCGGCATCTGCTCTTCCAGTGACAGCACCAGGTACTGCGTACACGTCTCCGCCAGCGCCCGCAGCCCGCGAGCCTGCGCCGCCTTCAGCTCACGCAGCGCGTCGGAATTAGACAGGTGCACGATATACACTGTCGCCCCGGCCATCTCGCCCAGCGCCAGCGCACGATGCGTCGCCTCCGCCTCTGCCTGTGTGCTGCGGGTCAGCGCATGGAAGTGCGGCGCCGTCTTGCCCTCCGCCAGCGTCTGCGCCACGACCACATCAATCGCGCTTCCGTTCTCCGCGTGGATGCAGATCAGCGCGTTCAGCTTCGCGGCCCGCTGCATCACCTGAAACATCAGCCCGTCGTCGATCATCAGTACGTCGGGGTACGCCATAAACAGCTTGAAGCTGGTGATGCCCTCGCGCACCATCTGGTCCATCTCGTCCAGCGTCGCGTTGCGCGGTCCGCCCGCCGGACTCAGGTCCGTGATCGCCATATGCAGGGAGTAGTCGATGCACGCCTTGCCCGCAGCCTTGCCGCGCCATGTTTCCAGCGCCTCCGTCAACGTGTGCCCGCGAGACTGCAGCGCAAAGTCGATCACCGTCGTCGTGCCGCCTACCGCCGCGGCCCGCGTGCCGGTCAGGTAGTCGTCCGCGGAGGTTGTCCCGCCGAAGGGCATGTCCAGGTGCGTGTGCACATCGATGCCGCCCGGCATGACTAGCAGTCCCGTCGCATCGACCAGCGTGTGACCCGCCGGATCAATGTCCGCCGCAACCTGCGCAATCGTCTCGCCTTCCACCAGAACATCGGTCTTTACAGTCGAGTCCGCGTTGATCACCGTGCCGTGTTGAATCAGGATTCCCATGGGTTCCCTTCAGCTTTTAGTCATGTCCTTCCGCCAGGCCTGCCTCACCCGCGCCTACTGGCGCCAGCCCCGCCGATGTGCGCTCTTCCCACGTCTGCGACGGAAGCCCGTTCTCAATCCGCTCCATCGTAATGCAGCCTTCCACCGGGCACACCAGCGAGCACAGATTGCATCCCACGCACTCGTCTTCCTCCACGCGGGGAATACGTGCAAGCGGTGTTACAGATGGGTTCTGCCCGGCGCAGCTCAGGTCCAGCTTCGGAATCGGTGTCGTCGTAATCGCCTTTTTCGACTGCGCAAAGACCATCGCCGGCGTCGGCTTCCCATGCGGATTCGGCTCAGCGTGCGCATAGCGCGGATCTGTTCCCGCGGGCACAAGCTCCGCGCCACCCTCCGCCCGATCCAGATGAATGCACTGATGCGCGCCATCCCAGCACGCCGTATAGCAGAGCTGGCAGCCGATGCACCTATCCGCGTGGATGGAGGCGACGACACGGTAGTTCAGGTTCAGCCGCTTCCACTCCGTTATGTTCGGCAGCGAGAGTCCACGGAAGTCCTCGATCGTCGTGAAGCCCTTCTGCCTCATCCAGTCCAGCAGCCCGTCCGCCATGTCCTCAACGATGCGGTACCCATAGTGCATCGCCGCCGTGCACACCTGCACATTGCCGCAGCCCAGCAGGATGAACTCCGCCGCATCGCGCCATGTGCCGATGCCGCCGATGCCCGAGAGCGGCAGCACGGACAACGCATCGGCCTGAATCTGCTGAACCATATTCAGCGCAATCGGCTTCACCGCCGGCCCACAGTACCCGCCATGCGAGCTCTTGCCATCCACCATCGGCCTCGGCTGAAATGTGTTCAGGTCGATACCTGTGATTGAGTTGATGGTGTTGATCGCGCTCAGCGCATCCGCCCCGCCGCGCTTGGCCGCGCGCGCCGGCATGCGGATGTCGGAGATGTTCGGCGTCAGCTTCACGATCACCGGCGTCCGCGCCCGCTCCTTCACCCAATGCGTAATCTGCTCCGCATACTCCGGCACCTGGCCGACGGCGGAGCCCATCCCGCGCTCGCTCATTCCATGCGGGCATCCGAAGTTCAGCTCCAACCCATCCGCGCCCGCATCCTCGGCGCGCTGCACCATCTCATGCCACACCTCGCGCTTGCTCTCCACCATCAGCGACGCAAGGACCACGTGCTTCGGATAGCGCCGCTTCACCTCCGCGATCTCCCGCAGGTTGGTCGCGATGGGCCGGTCGCTGATGAGCTCAATATTGTTGAAGCCCATCATCTTCTGTCCCGCCCAGTCGATGGACGAGTAGCGCGAGCTCACATTCGTGATCGGCTCGCCGATGGTCTTCCACACCGCCCCGCCCCAGCCCGCGTCGAAGGCCCGCATCACCTGCTCGCCGCAGTTGGTAGGCGGCGCGGAGGCCAGCCAGAAGGGGTTCAGGCAGTTGATCCCGGCGAAGCTACAGGCAAGCGTGGGCCCCATCGCAAGCTCAGACAAGGAGTGCCTCCATCCTGACCCCCAGGTAGGTCGCGATGCCCAGCCCCGCGCGCTTGCCATCCGCCACCGCATCCACCACCTCGCGGCCGCCGTTGATGCAGTCTCCGCCCGCGAAGATCTTTGGATGGCTCGTCTGCCCACTTACCCGGTCGATCACAATCCGTCCGCGTTCCGTCTTCACCGTGCCCGCAAGAAACTGCGTATGCGTGCTCTGGCCAATTGCGAGTACGATGATCTCCACCGGCAGCGTAAACTCCATCCCCGGCCGTGCCACCAGCGAGTCATCCTCCGTCGTCTCCAAGTGCACCAGCCGCAGCCCATCCGCATGGCCTTCGCCTTCAATGCCGACGGGCTGCACGTGCCACAGAAACTGCACGCCCTCCTGCTTGGCGTGTTCGTATTCAAACGCAAACGCGGACATTTGTTCCGGTCCGCGCCGATAGATCATCGTAACCTCCTCCGCCCCCATGCGCTTGGCCGCAATTGCGGCATCAATCGCCGTATTCCCCGCGCCCACCACAGCCACATGCGCAGGCATGTTTGTCAACGTTCCCACCTTGTAGCCCTCAATCACATCGAGCGCATTCGTCACGCCCTCCATCGCCTCACCCGCAATCCCCAGCGCGTGGATTGCGCCCAGCCCAACCCCCAGAAACACCGCATCATGCGTTGCTTCAAGCTCCGCGAACATCGCCGCATCCACGACCACGCCAAACTCAAACATCACGCCCAGCCGGGCAATCATGTCGATCTCGCGCAGGCTCTCCGCCAGCGGCAGCTTGTACTCGGCGACGCCGTACGTGTTCAGCCCGCCCGGCAGCGGACGCGCATCGTAGATGGTTGCCGCTATACCCGTGCGCCGAAGCTCCGCCGCACACGCCAGCGACGCCGGCCCGGCCCCGATCAACGCCACCTTCAGTCCTGTCTCCGCGGCAGGCGTAAACGGAAGCCCCGTCCCCGGCGCATGAAACGCATCCATCGCGTACCGCTGCAGCCGTGCAATCTCAATCGGCTGCCGGTTGTACCGGTGCATCACGCACGCGCCCTCGCATAGCACCTGCACCGGACACGCACGGCTGCAGCTTGCGCCCAGCACATTCACCTCCAGAATCGCCCTCGCCGAACCCGCCAGGTTCTCGCTTGCAATCTTCTTGATGAAACGCGGCACATCGATGTGCGTGGGACATGCCACCATACACGGCGCGTCAAAGCAGAACAGACAGCGATTCGTCTCCGCCAGCGCGGCCTGCCGGTCGAACGCCGGATGCAGATCCGCAAAGCGCGCCCTCGTCTCGGGCGGCGTGGCAGCCTGCGGAAAAAACGGCGGAGATGCGCTCAAAGACCCTCCTGCAAGGCCAGTGGAAGAGACGATGATGCATCATCGCACAACCCGGCCCAAAGCCTTTAGGCATGCGCGAACCCAGCAAGTTATCGCTCCGCCTCACCCTTCCAGGTGCGCCACCGTCTTCGTCGCCAGCAGCCCGAACGCCTCCACCGCCGCCGCCAGGTGCTCCACCTTCGTGTCCTCCGCGCGGTTATGGCTTAGCCCGTTCAGCGATTGCACAAACATCATCACCGTCGGGATGCCCGCGCGGGCCACCTCCGCCGCATCGTGCAGTGGGCCGGAGGGCAGTAGCGGAGCCTCACCCGCTATCTCCTGCACAGCCTCGGTCGCCAGCTTGATCAATCCTGGATCAAACGGGATCGGCTCAATCGACCAGATCCGCTCCCACACCACCGTGCAGCCTTCCTCCGCGGCAAATCGCTCGCTCGCAGCCTTCGCCTCCGCGAACATCTCTGCCAGCACGCCTGCGTCCAGATCCCGCATATCCAGCGTCGTCTCGCACCGCCCCACCACCGCCGTCACAATCCCGGGAAAGGTCCTCACGCTCCCCATCGTCGCCACCGCGTTCTCATGCTTCTTTGCAATGGGCCGAATCTCCAGCGCCAGCTTGGCCGCCGCCGCCAGCGCATCGCGCCGCACTCCCATCGGCGTCGACCCCGAGTGCGCCTCCAGACCATAAAACGTGATCGCGTGCCGCTCGACGCCCTTGGTCCCCAGCACCACCGCCAGCGGCAGCCCCATCGTCTCTAGCATCGGCCCCTGCTCGATGTGCAACTCCAGATACGCCGCCGCATTCTTCTGTTCCGCAGTCGCCTGGCCCACACGCTCCACGTCATACCCGCATGTTGCGAGCGCCGCCTCCAGCGTCACGCCGTCCTTGTCCGTGCGCCCTCGATCTGCCGCAACCGAGGCTGTCCCCGCAAACGCCGAAGACCCAAACAAACTCCGCCCAAACCGCGCCCCCTCTTCATCGGCCCAATCCACCACCCGCACCGTCACCGGTGGCCGTCCGCCATACTCCTCGCTCAGCGCTCGCAGCACTTCAAGCCCGCCGAGCACCCCAAGCGCCCCATCTAGCCATCCGCCGTTCGGAACCGAGTCCAGATGCCCCCCAAGCAACAACGCCCTCTCCGACGTCCCCCGCAGCGGCACCCAATGATTTCCCGCCGCGTCGTAGTGCCGTTCGAGCGTTCCCGCAAACTCTGGCGCCGCCGCAATCGCGTCCACCTTGCCCTCAAACCATGCCCGAGTCTTCAGCCACACCGGCGTCCAAGCCACCCGCTGCGCGCCGTGTTCATCCGCCGTCAGGCTGCGCAGCTCCTTCAACTCGTCCAGCGTCCGCTGCGGTCTTACCGTCACACGCCCATCCTATGGCGAAAAATCTGGTGGGCCCACCAGGACTTGAACCTGGAACCAATGGATTATGAGTCCACTGCTCTAACCAATTGAGCTATAGGCCCGCACAAAGGAGCCCGCGCAAGACGCGGACCTCTCCCACCATGATGCAGCCTTTCCAGGCTGCCGTCGAGCCTGCCTGGAGTTACTTGTCCCCGGTCGTACCTGGTGTGACGCCCGCGTTTCCCGGCGCCGAAGGGTTGATGTGCCCTTCTTTGTTCTCCGGCGTTCCAGACTGTACTCCGGTCTGCCCGGGCCCCGCCGTCGCCGGGTTGCTGCCCTTATATCCGGAAGGCTCAACGCCCTGCCCACCCTGCTTTTCCTTCTCGCCCGCGTCTTCCGCCGGCACATTCAACTTCGCATCGTAGCTGCTCATCGCCGTTCCGCCCTTCCATCCTTACTCCCGTTCTGAGTCCCGCCTGGCTGATTTCAGTTGCCCAGCCTCCTTCCGCATTCCTTCCGGACGTTATTCTGTAAACTACGTCTTGCGCACCAGGCCGGGCACAGCGTCCAGCTCCAACCGTGCGTGCCGGAACCGGCAGACAGGAATGCGATTGTTTGTGACTCATCCAGACCACCAGCGCTCCGCACCCCGAGCACACACTCGCCCAAACATCCGAGC
>CAXTRZ010000003.1:0-3210 GCA_964246715.1 uncultured Acidobacteriaceae bacterium
CGCAATGCCCTCGGCAAGTCCGTACCTGGCAATCAACTTCGACCTGCGAACACGATCCTTCGGCTTGGTAGAGAACGCTGCGTAACTGCGGCTGTCGAGATTCAGGCGAATGACCTTACTGAGTCCATCGCGGCGCATGTACAGCGCCTCGCGATCCTGCAAGCTCTCGAAGAGAGCGAGCTGCTGTTCATTCATCTTGAATAGCTCGGCGTAACGCTTGCGGTTGAACGTTGCATCGCGAAGGAACAAGAATGAGGTGCAAGAGTTGACGATGGAATCGGCGTTCGCTCCGAGGTCTTCTGCCGACTGTCCGATCATGGTCACGCCACCGAGATTCTTGCGGACGGTCTTGATGGACGCTAGTGCGGCCTCGAGAAGCTGCCGATTCTTCATCGAAGAAAATATCTCCTCGATGAGGATGTGCTTGGGCACGCCTAGATTGGCGGGATCGAAGAGCACGTCATTGATACGCCGGAGCAGCCACACCATCAGTGGCTCAATCAGGTCAGCATATTGAGCGTTATTTACTCCTTGGAAGTCGAAGCACTGCAAGCGCGAGAGCGAGAGGCTATCTTCGACGTTGTCGAAGATCGCGCTGTAGACACCTCTGCCAACCCACTTCGACAGGTAACGATCGAGCTTCTTTGGTAGATATAGATTCGATAGGCGACGATTGCTTGGGTCGAGCAGGTACATGTCCTGCACGGCCTTATGGATCACGTCATCATCTTCTGGCTCCAACTCTGCGCCGCCGTTCGTCAGCAGCAGCTTGATGAAGCTATAGAGGAACTGGATATTGCTCTCGGTCGGCTCTAGGGTGAACGGATTCAACCGCGGGCCGTCTTTGCCGATGCGATCGACACGACCGCCGTAGAGTTCGACTACACTTTCGTAGCTGCCACCGATGTCAAAGATGTAGGTGAACCCACCATACTTCTGTTCGTGAGCGATGGTCACATTTCCCGTCACCGACTTCCCGGAGCCCGTGGGACCGAGGATCAGCATGACGCGCACGCCGTCCACATAGGCATCTTGGAAGAACGGCGTCCGGCTGCGGGTCTCGAAGACATTCAGATATTCGTGGTCGAGGTCCTCGGATTGCGGATGCCCGAGGTGCGGCGCAAAGATGGACGACAGGCGCGCGTGATGGTCCTCACCCAGCCACATGGGAAACACATTGAACTTCCCATTGCCCGGAAACATGGCGTAGAACGCGGAGAGATTGCCCAGCGTCTCCTCTATGATCTGGGCGCGCGCTTCCACGAAGACGCGATGCACAGCGGGAGCGATGCTGTGCAACTCGCCTACATTGCGAGCCGCGATCAGCAGGCGAAGCGAGTATTCGCCCTGCGCCTTCTTATCGAGCGCCCGAATGACGTCGCTGAGATCATCTACGGCGTTATTGGCGGCCTTCGCTCCGGCTCCTGTATCGAGCGAAGCGGTGTCTCTGCCGGCCATGACACGCGAAAGAACGCCCACTTTGAAGAACGAGATGAACTTCTCCTGCTGGTCGATCTCACGACGGGCGGTGGCACTCGACTTGGGCCTCCACGTCGAGCAGAGGATGCTATCGCAGTCGAGCGTGAGCAGGTCTGCGAAGAGGCTCGGCCGTGATGCCTCCGGCGTGGTCTTCAGGGAATACGTTTGGACGAATCGCTTGCCAACGCGAAGATGATCGCTTTCCCACGAAACAGGTGCTTGGACGATCTGGCGGTCGACGCCGGTATCGCCGCGAAGCTGGCCTTGCTCGGCCCAGTCTTCAAGATTGAAGAGGTAGCTGAAGAACCGAAAAGCTTCCTGCTTGTCGAGCAACCGGAGCCCGGTGGAAGTCCCGAGATTACCGACAAGGAGAGTTGCCGTCTTCTGCAACTCGGCCAGCATTCGCGACGTACCAGCCGCGTTCTCCTCCGGCTTGCGTTCGAAGGAATTGACCTTGGACGGCTCCAGTGTCAGGCACCAGTGAAGATCAATGCGGCGGAAGCCGGCCGTCTGCTCCAGGAAACGTAAACGCTCCTCAACAAAGACTTGAGTCACAGGATTCGCATAACTCTGTTGGCGAGGCAGTTCGAAACCGGAGCGCACTCGCGTGTACTGGTACAGGCAAGCGCCTTCCGGCATGCCGCGCAGGGCGCCTTCGATCATGCGGAGACGTGACTCAAGCTCCTGATCGGTCAAACCCTCTTCATCGATGCCCGTGAGAGCAAAGAGGCAACCGTAGCCCCCGCCCTTCAGAACGAACATGTGGCTGTTCACGAAGCGGGCGATGGGAACGATGCTGCACGCAGCGCCTGCCTTTGCGAACCACGGAACGAATTTGGCCTGCTCAGTCTTTGCGGGGGTCATAGTAGCTCTTCTGGTTGAGGCTCAGGCCCCAGAGCTGAAACATCTTTGGGTGTTTGCGAATGATGAGCCACGCGCCAACGGCAAGCGTTGGGAACGCCATCATCGCCAGGAGACGAAACCCAACGAGGAAAACCGCAATGCAGACGAATACGATCGCCATCCATGCTGTAAGATCGAGGCCAAGCTTGGCTCTCGATCGATTCAGCGCCTGATTGATTGCCTGCGGTTCTCCTCGCCGTGTCATAGCCGATGCACCTCCTACATCGACTGTCCGGTCAGTGAGCCGATCCAACCGGCTCCCCAGCCGAGAACTCCAGCGCCGAACAGCGCACCGAAGAGTCCGGGTATAGCGTCCTGAAACCGCCCGCTCATCATGCGGATGCCCGCAAAGATGAGTCCACCGAGGCAGATAACGGCCCCAGCGTACATAGCGAAGGTCTTAAACGTTCCCATCAGCGTTTGTGCGCCGGAGAAGTCCATCGTCCCTTGCGCATGGGCGACGCCAGCGAATGCCAGGGCGACCAGAGTCGGCCCCACCACGCGCACAGCACGGGATAGTGTCTGTTTGAAGGAGTGTCTTGCCCACCTCTGGATGGGCCGGGAAACGAGCCTGACTTTGATCTGCATTGGCACCTCGATCAACCGTGAAATCGGTTGCGATATGCGTCAACGTAGAATCGTTCGTCGCGATGAGTCCAATAAATGCAAAGGGTTCGCTTATCAGTAGCGCTGATAAGTGGCTTGTTTCAGTAAAAAAGAGGTTGGCTGCGAAGTCGATGCGCACGTCGGGCTTAGAACCATCCCGTCGTCTCTACCTCCCAATCTGCATAGCGGATATCCATGGGCATCAACGAGGCAGTGTCGTAC
>CAXTRZ010000003.1:3250-22561 GCA_964246715.1 uncultured Acidobacteriaceae bacterium
TGCGTGCATCATGAAGCCGCAGGAATCTTTGGGCAAATTGTCGGCATACTGTATCTGCTTCCTGGAACCACGAAAATACAGCCACGCCGCCATCTTCGTTCGGTAACAGGGTGAACGAAAGATTCACGAATGGTATCGACATGTCGTCAGGATTCTGAAGCTCTCGCGCCTCGAAATCGAAAATTGGCTGGGTGTAGCCTGCGCACGCTAGAGACGGCGTTTTGCGGAACCGAACGAAGGCACCCCGCAGAAGACCAAAGTTCCCCGTCATCAGACTTACATCACACTTTGCCTTCTCTTGCTCCAGGGTGTCGATTGCGTCTTGGATGGACAAGGCATCATTCGTCACCTTTCGTTGCAACCTGTCCTGAAAGTCCTTGGGTTTTCCTCTATCCGCCTCACGTCGGAGTTCGTTCGTCTTTGGCAGGGTTCGTTTGACATAGAGTTCACGGCATAAAGACCGGTAGTGCAGAAGAAAAGTCTGCTCACGCGTCGGCGCGATGTCTCCGCGATCGATGGGACGGAAGACTGAACTGTCGTGCAGGCTACAGAAACCCGTAAACGTCGTAGCCTGTCGGAT
Organism: uncultured Acidobacteriaceae bacterium; assembly: GCA_964246715.1. Taxonomy (GTDB): domain Bacteria; phylum Acidobacteriota; class Terriglobia; order Terriglobales; family Acidobacteriaceae; genus Edaphobacter. The sequence continues at coordinate 3,831 of CAXTRZ010000003.1, forward strand.
ATATCTCAACGTTAGTTGAGGTTCCCCCTCAGCTCTCTTTATCGCGAATGGATCAGCATTGAGCTGATAGACCTGCTGATTCCGTGCGATCTTCATCAGTGCTGCGTTGCGCGAGATGCTGTGGGCTTCGATAACGGCTCCCTCGCACGGCGCATTGTCCGGCATCGGATGGAGACAGCGACGCTCTCCAACTTGTAATCGCAACAGCGCTTTCGCGGACTCGTGGTAAGGCAGAGGCAACGCGAGTTCGCGATCCAAGTGGCACTTTTTGTACTTGAGGTTGGAACCACAAGGGCAGGGCTCGTTCCTTCCGATCTTTCCTGGGCGTTTCACCAGAGCTCAAGACCTCTCATTGGATGGTCATCTGCCGGTATCACATGACCTTGTCGCGGTTCGAATGAAGAGCGCATGACGGCTGGATTTCATACGTGAATCCGAGCATTAGGCCAGCTTGTTCGAGCGCTAGTTCATCCATTCCTCGGGTATGAGCGCACGACCGTTGCGCCACTCCTCGACCTCGCTTATCAGAGGAACTCCGCCCCAAACAGGCTTGGCAGCATGATCCAGAACGATAACCTGAAATCTGTTTGACGCCGCTGTTAGGGCCTGTGACATAGCCGCAAACACCTTGCGAACGGCTTCCTCGTCTTCGTCTTGCCACTCAGGTTCTTCGACGGAATCAGAGCTTTTCCGCTCAGCAAGCCGCTGTGGGAAGTAGACCTGGCTCGGCTGGTCGTAAACAATGAAGTTCGGGACCGGGCACGAAGTCAGAGTGAGGAAGAACTGATGCAAAGCGAGCGTAACGGCGACGTGGTAAGACAGCCAATTTGAACCACTGCCGATCTCCCAAAGAAAATCTTCACGCCCGACACGTTGGACTTTCAGCGTCAGCTCGGTATCAGAGAGGCTGACAGGATCATTGGGGTTTTCCGCATCCAGAGTAGGCATAAGGCGACCGGCGAACAAATTGACCTGGCTGAGAGCCCGACGCATTCTTTGTCCTATTTCAGCTTCTGAGATGATGCGTTCCAACGCCCGAGCACGTTCGCGCAACGATGCGACTTCGGAGGAAAGTTCACCGTCCTGGCCGATGCTGTCGAAGACCTTCAAGTCAGCTTCTAGGTGGCCAACAAATCGAGACGCTCGCATCTGAGCATACTGACGCTCGCGGGCTGCCTGAGATTGTTTGGTCAGAGCTGACTGTCGAATCCGGATGCCTTTCAAGCGCTCGACCTGTTCTGAAATTGCGGCGCTAACTCGTTCGAGCTCCCGATCAAAACTAGGCGGGAGAGTGCTGGCCGAGGCCGCCTCTTCGAGCGTTGATAAGCTTGTCAGAAGTTCGCTCAATTTCGCCGGAGGACCGACCAAGTGAGTGTTGCAGAGTGGACAATCTTGCTCGGTCTGTTGGTCACTGAGCCATTGGCTTAATTGCAGCCGGTCTCTTTGAAGCACGATCGAACCTTCATATGATGTCGAGCTTTGGCGGAGCTGTTCCATCTCGGCACTGCGGCGCCTGAGCCTTGAAAGTTCTTGTGCTACGGTCTGCTCTTCGGCGCTCAATCTGTTGAGCTCCGTCACGCCCTCGCTCACAGCCGCAACAGTGACCAAAGGATCGAGAGTGACGGCAGCCGCGATGGCGCGAAGTTGATCCATCGCAGCTCCTTGATTAGCCGGAGCTGGAGCGTCACTGGCGATAAGCCCGAGATCCTTTGCCTCGGAAACCCTAGCGTCGATCGTGGCCCGCCACCTCTCAGAGAGATTCTGTATGTTTCTAAGATCGGCCTCTTTCTTGCGGAGTTCCCTATGAAGTCGCTGTAGCTCGTGGCGTTGAGCCAACGTTTCACCGCTGACGGCTCCAAGCACGTAGGGAAGGATGCTCCTTAGCTTAGCTCTGTGCTCTACCGTGTCGGCTTTGTAGAACAAGACATTAGGGTTGGCGACGATGTTCTGGGGCTGGAAGTTGAAGGAAGCAAGATCGCGAAAACTCGGTCTGCCGAGCCCATTGCTCCCGGCATCGTCGACAGTGAAGCTCAGGGTCGTGAGCATGGAGAGGCTATCTAGCCTCTGCTTCACGGAATCCCGCGTCGCGTTTTTGGTGACTAGATTCGGGATTACGACCTGCGATGACTCCTGCATGTACATGTCATCAGTGGCTTGCTGCTGCTCGGGCTCTCGACGCGCAAATAGCTTTTCGCCTTCGGCAGTGCTGACGACAACGCCAAACCAACTCGTTTTATCGCGGATAACGCCCGTGGGAATCGTGCATCTCCGGGATCCGAGACAGTAATCGATGATGGGGATGATGGCCGATTTGCCGGTGCGAGATAGGCCCGAGATGACGTTGATACGGCCTCTCTCGAACGCGACAGTCCGAATCGTGTGATTCGGATTCTTCGGCCACAAGATAATTTTGCTGATCTGGAAGTCCACTAAAAGGTCACCTGCATTTGTAAACCGATTTCGTACATCGTGAGGTTTGAGAACCAAGACCCTAGCTTCTCTGCGTTGTTGAGCATGGGGCGAATTTGCTGGGGCACTCCACTAACCAACGGCGTTTCCGACAGCGATAGGAGCGTCCCCGTAGTGGTATCGAGCGCGAGGATGCTTGAAGTGAAGGCCAGGTGCAAAGAGTCCCAGGAAAGCTCACGCATCGCCAACGCCCGTCCACGACGGCGAGAAGGAGATCGGTCTTCGATTCCTCAGCGCTGCGAAACTTCTCTGTCAGCTTTCGTAAGCCAGATGCCGTGCGCGTAGAACCGACCAGTGCTGCTGTCTCTTCGTGGTAGAGAACAGGTAAGACCAGAAAAGCCAAAGGGAGAGGCATGAAGTCACCTCTTGGATGATCCTTCTGGTAACTGGACGCGGCGCGCCAAATCAACACCGCACCCAAGGCGGGGTTCTGGATGGCTCGAACCTCTCGATTAAGAACCGCCATCGTTAGCTCCAGGACCCAACAGGTTCTTGTATTCGGGATGCCAGCCAACGGTCTCGTCTTCAGCGAGCGCATGGAAGCTCCCTGGAGTAAAGAAGGGCGGGGGTTCGAGTCCCTGAAGTTTCTGTTGATGTAAACCGCAGTCGGCTAGTAAGAGCTGTCCGCGTTCTATTTCGGTCAGGTTCTTGTTCGTAATGGCGTGAACTTTGCGTTTATTTTTCCAGAAAGAGACAAGAGCCTCCTCGTACTCGTCGAAGCTCTTGTCATGCACGATCCCTTGTTTGCTCCACTCTGATCGCTCGGCAGAAGCTCTCAGAAAGTGATTGATTGCTTCGATCACGTCTTCGTCAGAGCCTTCAATGAGTTGAAGCTGGCGGACGTAGGTTCGCAACTGCTCTGCAGCAATGGTGTCTTCCGTGAGATCAATCGTCCCCGCGATCGCTGCAAGCATGTGTTGAAAGTCGATTCTGGGCAGGTACGATCGCATTTCGGCGACGAATTCATCTACGCTGAGTGCAGCCGGTTTCTTTTCTAAAATCAGACCGTCAATTTTTTCTTTGATCCATCCGTGTGCGTGTTGGATGGCAGCTTCAACACTCTCAGGCTGCACCCACTTGTTCGCGACTTTGTCTCGAAGGTCACGCAAGGGGTTCCTTGCGGAAACCTCTAGATTGAAACGCTTGATAATGCCGATCACGTTGTCCGTGGGATTTTCAAGTACATGGTTGACGTACACCGCCAGGCTTTCCGCCAGCTTCTTCTTCTTGGGGTATTTGGGAGCGGCTCCCCAAAAGACGTCACGAGCTTTTTCGAGAGCCGCCTTAGCAGCTTCTTCCGTCTGCGCATCGTGGAAGAGCTGTACGAGCTGTCCGCTGCGGCGCTTGGCGAGGTAAATCTCGAACTGGGTAGTCGCGAGGTTGAGCTGCCCAGAAGTAACTGCAGATTTCCAGTTACTGAAGGTTTTCCAAAGGTCAACTGACTTATCACTAACAGGATTGCTCTCAAGAGCTGTCTTCGTTTGGGACGCAACCGTTTTGCCTGAAGCGTCAACGGTGCCTACATCTTCGAAAACCTCAATGCTCAGAGTTGTCCCTGGGAGTGCGTCAAGAGCTAGGCTCAGCAGGCGGGTCGGCTGCAAGGAATAGCCGAGGAACTGCCCCGGAACTTGGGCGCTCTTGCGGGACGTTACATCCTTCGGCCTTCTTGCTCGGCTAGCCATAATGCGGAGGGACTCGTGGAAAATAGATTTTGTGTGACTACCATCTTTTCACAAGAGTTCGAAGCGAATCCATTTGGTTAGCGGACACTTTTTGAAAGCTTTATACCGGAGTCTTTGAGTTTCCTCGTCTTGTTCGGTACCACCCTCGCTGAAACGGAGTCCTTTACCAGACGCGGAATCAGACTGATCGCGGGCGATTGATCCTCGGAGCAGGAATGACCCCGTGTATTTTGGCCTTGATTCGGTCGCTATCGTCAAGGATTGAGATCTGTTCTCCGACCAGCAACGAGTCAAGCAAAATATCAAGGCAGAATCCGGTCTGAGTGGTAGCGCTGGGAACCTTCAAAGCAGAGATGCGCCCGCTAAACGAGCATGCCCCTCCGAGCTTTTGAGTCGGGGTCTCCTCGCCGCGTGCATTCAAGATGAAGCGCGAAGGCGAGAGGCTGATGAGTTCATCGCGCGTCGTCCCAAGCTCGTGACAGAAATGCTCATCGGTTAGATCAAGAACCCTAGTCAGCTCGCATTGCAGCGAGAGAACTAGGTCTGGGTCGCGCGCCGCTCCTTTCAACTGTCCCTCTTCAGTCATGAAGAGAGCCTCTACTTCGAGCAGGGCGGTCATCTGGCTGTCTGCGCAGTACAGGACGGGGAATGTGTTCGGAGCGTTGTAGCGTCCGCCGGAACGGACAGAGCCGATAGTTGACAGCGGTGACTCGCGGTGCCGTTCGGCGATAACCCGATAGACGAATCCCGAGAACGGCTCGACGGGCGCGTTCTCCAAGGCTCTCAAGAGTCGTTCGGGTGAATGCACGGTCGCCCTCGTTAGGCTGGCTGCCTGGTGGTCATAGCCTCGACGAGAGCCTCTAGAGGCTTCAGATCGCCGCTTTCAATGAACTCGACGGGAGCCTGGTTTTGAAGGTGTCTGTTCGGAGCGTTCAAAAAGATGCGAGCGTTTTTCTTGTCGCCAGCATAGAGATCAACAATCGCTACCCAAATCCGGTACACACGACGCAACTCTGGTTGCAAGCTGCTCGCATCGGGATGCTTGCGAACGCTCGGGGCCTTCTTTCCGATGGCCTCAGCAATTGTGGAGACGGGGAGGTGAATCTCACTCGCAATGCGCGAGGCATCCAGTCGTCCGGACTGGGGATTGAAGAGAGCGGGATCGGCACTAACGAATGTCGAAGTTGCCAACATTTGAGGTCACCTCTGCATCGAGTATAGGATCCCGTTTAGGTATCGTCAATGTATCGCTACAGTGGCTAGTGCTGGGGTTGAGATTGGAGCTGGTTTGGTTTTCAACCCCAAACCAACCCCAAGTAAGAAAGTGCTATACTTATTTTCAACAACTTAGGGCTCTGCAAAGCTCCCGATCAGGCCTCGTAAGTCGTTGAAACTACGTTTCTTTCGCCGCTCATAACCCAAAGGTCGCAGGTTCAAATCCTGCCCCGCAATCAATCAATAACTTAGAGTGAATCAAGAAATCAGATTCACTCCCATTTACTCCCAATAAGAAAATTGCTACTTTAGGCGCTCGCCCGCAAGGGCTTGAGCACCATCGTGACAACCTTCCCATTCGCTTCTCTTTTCGACTCCGGCATCGCCTGTCCATACACGTTCATCGTGGTCTGAATAGAGGCGTGACGCATGAGTTCCTGTTGGACCTTCATCGGCGCACCGGTCTCATCAAGCCATGACCAGTACGTGTGACGGAAGGTATGCCAGCCGATCGGCCCCAATCCCAACTTGATGCCCGCAGGCTTGAGATACCGCTTTTGGATCTCAGTTGAGTAGTAAGGCTTGCTCGACAACGGGTTCGGGAACATCCATCCCTCTTCCGTCTCTGGGCACTGCTCACTCCAGGCGAGCAGTACCTCCAGCAAGGACTCATGGATCGGCACATGATCGTGGGAATACTCGGTCTTCACGTCGTCCACTCTTCCGTTCACGATGCTTCGTTGAACGAGGAGCTGCCGGCGCTCGGTATCGAGGTCGCCCCACTGCAAGGCTGTGATCTCGCTTACGCGAAGCCCCAGGCATTGCGCCACCACCACCATCGTCCGAAACGGCTCTGGCAAACCTGCCAACACCGCATCGAAGGAACCTGCATCGTTCCTCTTCCGCGATTGCAGATACAAAGTGGAACGCGCCTACGGCCCGTGGCTGGCGGAAGGCGATTGGTGGCGGCGGGAGGCCGGAATGCAAACTGCCCGGCTTGACCAGATCATTCGTCAAAAAGATCCCGAGCTGTTGCGAGCGGTCGGGCATCTGTCGCGCGGCGAAATTGCCGAGGGCGTCGCTTTGTTGGAACAACAGGGCCGCGTGACCGAAATCGCCGATTCGCAAAAGCGCATCGCCGCCATCGCGCGGAACTACGCTGCCAACCCGGAAAACACCCTCATTGTCTCGCCTGACAACGCCTCACGCCGTGCCATCAATCAAGCCGTCCGGGTAGAGTTACAACAGGTCGGTGTGGTGCAGAACGACGACCATGTTTTTCGCGTGCTGATGCCGCGCCAGGACATGACCGGCGCAGACCGCACTTGGGCCGCGCGCTATGACGCGGGCGACGTTCTGCACTACCAGCGCGGCAGCAAAGACCTCGGCATTGAAAGACAAAGTTATGTCACCGTCGTCAGCGTCAACCCGAAAGACAACCTGCTCACCGTGCAGAAGTCCGATGGCGAGCACGTCACCTACAATCCCGCGCGCTTGCACGGCATCAGCGCTTATCGCGAAATCGAGCGTGAGTTTGCCATTGGGGACAGGCTTCAGTTTAATGCGCCGAATCGAGAGCTGGGCGTCGCCAACCGCGACCTCGGGACCGTAGAACGCATCGACCCTGGCGGGCAGCTCTCCGTCCGCATGGACAGCGGTAAAAGCGTTTCCTGCGACCCACCAAAATGCGCCACTACGACCACGGCTACGCCGTCACCAGCCACAGCTCCCAGGGCCTCACCGCGGATCGCGTGCTGGTCAACATCGACACCAATATCCACCCCGAGCTGATTTCCTCTCGCTTCGCTTGTGTTTCCGTCTCGCGCGCGGCGCACGACGCCCAGATCTATACAAACGACGCCTCGTCTCTCGCGATAAATCTCGGTCACGTAGTCAACAAGACATGCGCAATTCCAGTGGAGGCCAGTATCGGTCTCCAAACCAGCATCTGATGTGCCAACATTCTCTTCTGGAAAGCGTTAACTGGTTGGAATCGCCACCGGATCAGTAATTTACCTATCATAATTGCGCTTTGACAAACTGTATGGAAGAATGTTTGCCTTCACTTGGCTGCTTGTCTAAGCTATAGAACAAGGTCTCGATGTCAACCAAATCACATCGAAAGACAAGCGATCGTCGTGTATGACACGCCGACGCTATCCCGCTTAGAAAGTGGCAGCATGAGAAGGATAAAGATCGGCTTCTCCTTAACGGAGGCTGTCCTTTCACCGGCATCGCGGCAACGGATTGATTTCGTACGGCGGTGCGCGATTCACAGCGCCTCTCCTATGTTGCCAGATTACCTGTGTCCGCCGTCGCCGTCCGGGCGCAAGCGGATCTTCATTGCCAAGTTGGGGCAGTCATGCAGGAGACACTGGCGTGAACCCTTCGTCCGATCTCGTTAACAGGCTCTGGCGGCTCTGTGCCGTCTTGCGTAAGGATGGCATCACGTACCCACAATATGTGGCCGAACTTACGTACCTCCTCTTCCTGAAGATGATGCACGAGACCGGCGCGGAAGAGGGGAAAGTTCCCCATGGCCTAAGATGGTTTGACCTCGTTGGTGCTTCCCGTGAGGACAAGCTTGATGTGTACAAAGGCATTCTGTTCGGCTTGGGAGAGGGAAATAAAGTGGTTGATGCGGCCATCAGCCAAATCTTCCGTGGCGCAACAACCGTTTTGCGTGAGACTAAGAATCTAGAGCTTCTCATTGAAGCCATTGGAAAGCTCGCTTGGTTTTCAGAGGGCAAGGACAGTTTTGGGGATCTTTACGAAGGTCTGCTGCAGAAGAACGCTGAGGAAACGAAGCGCGGTGCCGGCCAATATTTTACCGCGCGGCCAGTGGTCGACATGATGGTGCGCCTCACGAAGCCGCAACCGAACGATATCGTGCAAGATCCGGCGGCGGGCACCGGTGGTTTTCTTGTCGCGGCTAAGCAATATTGGCAAACCTCTTCCTCGATCTCATCAGGTAAGAATTCCCACTTAACTCTTACCGGGATGGAGAATGTTCAGGAAACCTATCGTCTTTTATTGATGAATCTCTATCTCCACGGGATAGATGCGTCGCAGGTCTACTTGGGAGACACGCTATCTGCTGACTATAAGAAACTCCGCCGCCCAACGGTCATCCTTACCAACCCACCATTCGGCCCGGCAGGAGGTCGCCCGGCGAGAGCCGATTTAACCGTAACTGCGACAGTTGCAAGCTACCAACTGCCTTTTGTTGAACACTGTATTCGTGTACTTGAAGAAGGCGGCCGCGCTGCGGTCGTGGTCCCCGACAACGTACTCTTCGACGACGGCCGAGGTCGCCTACTTCGAGAGCTCTTGTTTGATCGCTGCAATCTTCACACGGTGCTACGTCTTCCGACAGGAATTTTTTACGCCCAGGGCGTTAAGACAAACGTCATATTTTTCACTAAGGCGGCTCATGGGACAAAAGAGGTATGGATCTACGATCTGCGAACAAACATGCCCTCTTTCGGCCGTTCAAATTCCCTCAATAGCGACCATTTCAGCGATTTCATACAGGCATACGGGCCACGTCCCGATGGCATGAGTCCCCGCGTGGACCAAGGCCTCCGAGGGCGCTTCCGGCGCTTCATCCGCGAAGAACTGCGAGGGCGGCACGACAATTTAGATATTACGTGGCTTCGTGAACAGGAAGACGACCCCGACTCGGACCTTATTGAGCCAGAAGACTTGACCGCTGCAATCGTTGGGCACCTTCGCTCCGCGTTGGCTGAACTTGATTCGATAGCCGAAGAGGTAGAACTAGACGTTGTCAACGACCTAGCGGAAGGCGCGAGCGCGTAGATGTATTCGAATCTAAGAACATTATCAGCTCGCGTACGGCTCAATCATGCTACTCAACTTATCTGCCGAAGGGAATGCATGTCTTGACTGACTTACCTCTAGGTTGGACCAAAGCCGCCTTCGGTGAAATTGGAGTATGGAAGGGCGGTGGTACACCAAGCAAATCCGAGGCCCATCTTTGGCGTAACGGTACGATTCCTTGGGTTTCACCAAAGGACATGAAAACCGCTGTCATCGAAGACTCACAAGATAAGCTGAGCGAGGCGGCCCGTAGCCACAGCTCGTTCAAACTTGTGCCTGCTGGATCTGTCCTGATAGTGACTCGTAGCGGCATTCTCCAACACACATTACCTGTCGCCGTCACCGCGAGAGACGTCGCAATTAACCAGGATATTAAGGCCCTCATCCCGTATCCCGGGATCAACGCGAGATTCATCGCACTGCAACTGCGGGCCGAAGCCGACCGCATCCTCGCAACTTGTGTCAAAGCAGGGACGACAGTCGAAAGTGTCGACTTTTCGCGCCTTCGAGCATACCCAGTAAACATTGCACCTTCGGCGGAACAAGAACGAATCGTAGCAAAGCTCGAACCCTTGTTAGCGCGATGCGCTGTGGTTCGAGCAGAACTTGGTCGTGTCAAGAGACTTGCAGTTCGTCAGAGGAAAGACGCACTAGCCGCCGCATTCGCGGTGTCCTGAATCGTGCCCCAAGAAATGAGAAGGGCGACCTTCTTGGCTGGAGCACGGTGCTTCTTTCCTCGCTCATCGTCGGAAAGCCGTCAAATGGAATATCACCCGCCCGCAGCGAACGGAGACAAAGGAACTCTCTCTTTGCGGTTGACGGCTACAACATCAGGTGACTTTCGTCTCGACGATAATGCCGTCAAGCGGGTAGACGCAGTATTCCCGGCCAGTTCAAAATACTGGCTCAAATCCGGAGATCTACTCGTCCAACGAGCGAACACTATCGAATATGTAGGATCATCTGCAATCTTCGACGGCCCTGAACACACGTACATTTATCCAGACCTAATGATGAGGATAAGAATTGAAGATGAATTGATCCGAAAATACGTGTGGCGATATCTCAATAGCCCTATAGCCAGACGGTATTTCCAAGAACGAGCAAGCGGAACGTCCGGGAACATGCCCAAGATCACCGGACGGATACTCATGGCCCTACCCATTCAGGTCCCTCCGCGCGAACAAATCAGCATAATTCTCGACAGCATTGACCGACTGTATGAACGCCTAAAACGGGTTGCGGCTGAGAATCAACGTTGCTCTCTTCTCGTTGATAAGTTAGAGATGTCTTTTCTGAAAAGGGCACTCGACGGTAGGCTAGTCAAACAGAGTCAGTCTGATAGTCCCTCAGCACGTATTCTGAATCACACCAATGAGAACAAAGCACATGGTGAGGAGAACAAGTCTATGAGCACCCGCGGTCCACAAACAGGTCGCGATGCAGGAGCCCGCGCGCATTTGGATAGGCAACTCGATTTCTGGCCTTCAGAAGGTATCACTTTCGAGCAACTCCGCGCCGAAGCGCCTGGAAGCTATGAAGAACTCAAAGACCTACTATTCGAGTTGATGGAAACCAATCGAATTGGCCAACGATATGACAGCAGAGAGCGCAAGATGAAGCTGGTGAAGCTCGCATGAAATTACTCAGCGTCGAGATTACACAATCAGACAGTTGTGGTGGCATACTAAACGGCTTCACCCTGTATTTGCGCGAAGCAGTCGATCATGAAGTTCCCAAATTCGAACCACTGTGCTTAATTGGTCCAAATGGCACGGGGAAATCACAGTTTCTTCAGACGCTCGCGGAGATTTTCCAAGCTGCGTGGCACGCTTGCGCTCCTGCCGAAGAGCGGCAGGGCTCTTTGGATGGACAAGCATTTAGCATTGAATATCTGATCTGGGTTGACCAGGTGCAAATTCATGTCCGCATCTCTCAAGGTGAAGGCAACCCTAGCGCCACCCTCACGATCGAGTCATTACAGAACTCGCAATGGGTCAGACACGCCACGAATGATTCGGGCACGCGAAGGTTATTACCGAATCGTGTCATTGGCTACACCTCTGGCGAGAATGAAACCCTGAGTGTTCCATTTTTTGCCAGCCGAGCTGGATACGCCCAGGAAGTTGCCAGCAGGGCACTTCCTAAACAATCATCCATCGGTCTGACAGTGGATCAAAGTGCTGATCCGCTTGAACCTCGGTTGATGCTGATCGACTACAGCACCCATTTGGAGCTATTGGTGGCAAATCTCTTACTGGGGACAAACGAACAGCGACGGGCGCTTCTTGATGTCGCTAGGCTTGAGTCCCTCAGATCTGTGCGTTGTGTTGTTCAGCTTGCAGCCAGTCGACGCACTTCGGCCTCAGTGCGAAGCAGGACGGGCAGAAAAGGCATTCAGCTGACGGACGAACTTGAAACATATGTAGAGAATCTCAAAGCTTGTTCGACATGTTGGAACTATGAGAGTGACCGGGAGATTTATACCTTCGACTATTGGTGTAATTCAGAGACGACCGTTGCCTTCCATTCGTTCTTCGGAAGTGCATTCGAGCTGTATCGCGCTCTTCATAAACTAGCGCTCTTAAACGACCTTGCAATATCTCGAACGGCTCGAAGGCGTTTTGAGCGAGCTGTGGTCTCTCAACGTTTTGCCGCTCGGCTACCGGAACCACCAGACGAGGATAAAGTATTCAGATTTGAGCAAGTCACGTTTCGGGCCGAGAATGAAAACCGCATTGTCGATTATGTTTCTCTTTCGGACGGTGAGCATCAGTTGGTGGAGATCCTCGGTGTCTTCGCAATGATAAAGGAGAAAAACGTACTTTTTTTGCTCGACGAACCGGAGTCCCATTTCAACCCACAATGGCGAGTAGCTTTCATGAATCGTCTCAAAACCGTACCTACTGCAGACGGCACTAGGGATGTGAGCTCAGACGCAGCGGCGCAAGAAGTTCTTTTGACTACCCACGCACCATTCGTCCCTTCGGATATGGCACGGGAGAACGTTGTGATTTTTGAGCGGACGAATGGAGGTGTTAAAGTCCGTGCTCCCGAAATACAAACGTTCGGTGCGAGCTTTGAGCAGATCTTAGAACATTGTTTTTACATCGAGCCACCAATTTCGGAGATTGCCCGCGAGGAAATCGTAAAGCTCATGCGGTCTAGCGATGCCACTGCGATTGAGGCCGCAGTTCCTCGACTCGGGGACTCCGTCGAAAAGGTAATCCTCCTCGATCACTTGCGCAAGCTCAGGAGTTAAGATCAGCTGTGCTCTTTGCCTATCCTGCCGACGCTGCATCTGTAAATTGGCTACACGATACCTTGGCGGACACCCTCCGCAGGGGCGTGGATGATATAGACGCCGGTCGCCCTAAAATTGCATGGCCGGCTTGCTTGGCGCTGGAATTCCGAGAGCGCCTCCGGCGTTTTTCTCGACTCGAAGAGAGGCTGGATGCACTCCTTGCAAGCTATAGTACCCTGGGGGATCAAGCGAGACTGACGGTACGAGAGGCGATGGAAGATCAGTCGATGCTGGCTGAACTTTTTGGCGGAATGCGACAAGCCAATCGCCTCGATGATCTTGCAATCGCCATTAGGCTTCCAGTGCAACATTTGTTTGAACAAGCGTTTGATATGCTGCGGCCGCTTGGTATTCGAGACGAAAACTATAAGGTATTCTTGCGTTTGGTTCAGCATCGCATCTGCGCATTCTGTGGGTGCGAATATTTCTCGGGAGCTAACTCCAAACGCGACCCGTTAGACCACTATCTCGCTATTAGCTTGTATCCATTCGCCGGTGCGAATGCGCGCAATCTAGTGCCGATGGGGCCGAAATGCAACAGCAGCTATAAACTTGCCCAAGATGTTCTTAGAAGCCGAGCAGGGGTCCGGCGACCATGTTTTGACCCCTACTCAGACCATCTCGTTGGTGTACGTCTTACGGATACAATATTGTTTGCGCGTGAAGATGGGCTCCCCGAATGGCGCGTCGCTTTGGAGGGCGACGAGGCTCGACTCCAGACATGGGACGAGGTATTTGATATTAGAAGGCGCTTCATTGATGACCATCTAGATTCCATCTACAAGAATGCAATTAAGGTCTTCGCGACCCTGACTCGAAGAAGGCCAGATATAGTCACCACGGCAACCGGCCTCTCGGGGGCATTTAGCCACCTCGCCGACTTGAGCAGGGCTAAAGAATGGAGCGATCGCGCTTTCTTGGAGGTAGCTCTGTACTAGTTGTTGGAGGAGAGATATCTAGCTGGCGGGTACGAAGCGGATCGAATTGCGGCTGAGTTTACTGCCCCTGGATAGCAGATCCATCGTCTTCAGCTGGCGGACACTTCGCTTCCCGATCCAGTTTGACGGCATTTGCTAGGGAAAACGCTTTCGACAGAAGGCCAAGACCCATCATGTCGAAGGGGTACAGATCGAAGCGCCGCGTATAGAGCGCGAGTCCATCGACCTCCCGCTTCGCGTTGCGAACATAATCCCGAACGAACTGAATCTCATTACTTCTATCTATTGCTGCCATGACCTTCCTCCACATGAATTTGGGGTGGGAACCGTCGAAACGAAACACCTATCCCTTAAGACATGCGTTCCCTCATGGTACGGATTGGCAGCGAGTTTATTTGTGAGCGATGACAAGCCGTAATCGCTAAACCCGCTCATGGTGTGGGTGGCAGCCCACTTCGCGACGAAGTCAGATCATAATGTGTCTCAATGAAAGTCACGTGACACCACATCGACATCCTCGACACGGACGACCCGCACGGCTGATGGCCAAACGATGGGCGGACCGCTTCTCCAAAGAACGTATCAACCACGCGGCGCGGGTGCTTGCACCTACGCTGGCGGAGCAAAAGGGAGCCACTTGGGACCTGCGAAGGATGCTGGGGCTGCGGGGGCGAGGGGCTCTGGAGCGTAGCGGAAGAGGCCCTCGCCCCCGCGAGTCATGTTCTGGCAGGGGCGGTTAGGAGTTGGGCGTCCGTTTTCTGCGGCTTTGTTTGAGACGGAAGCTGTCGCCGTTCATCTTGAGGATGTGGACGTGGTGGGTGAGCCGGTCGAGGAGAGCTCCAGTGAGGCGTTCGGAGCCGAGGACCTCGGTCCACTCGGCGAAGGGCAGGTTCGAGGTGAGCATGGTTGAGCCGCGCTCGTAGCGCTGGCTGAGCATCTCGAAGAGCAGCTCAGCGCCGGTTTTGGATAACGGCACGAAGCCGAATTCATCGACGATGAGCAACTCGTAGCTGGCGATCTGCTTCTGGAAGCGCAGCAGCTTCCTCTCGTCTCGGGCCTCGATGAGCTCGAGATGCGTGTTGAACGCATCCCAGCTGGCGAAGCGCGGGATCGGCACCATAAAGTTCCGTCGCGCATAACCCACCAGGCCTTCGACCTTGCCCTTGTCGTTGCCCTTCGCAGGCCGTCCAAACTTATCGGCAAATAGATAGTGGCTCTGGAGTTCGGAGAACGCCCGCGTGCGCTTCCGCTCGGTTCCGCCAAGGATCTTAGCCACCGCGATCTTCGTGTTGTCGTAGAGGATCCGCGTCGGCACACCGCCGAAGTACGCGAAGGCTTTTACGTGGCCCTCAAGAAATGCCTCTGTCGTCTCGGCTGGAAACGCGATCACGAAGCAGTCGTCGGAGTGCGGCAGATCCACCACGAGATAGTGCGCCTTGCACTCCACGCCGCCGATTACAGCAAGAGCCTCGCCGAAATCCGCCTGCGCCTCGCCCGCAGGATGCACCAGCGGAATGAACATCTCCCGGCCACGCTGCGCCGCACAACGAAGGTAGTCCTTCACGATCGTGTAGCCGCCCGTGAACTGATGCTCTTCTCTCAGTCGATCAAAGACCCGCTTAGCCGTGTGCCGCTGCTTGGCTGGACGCGCCTTGTCCTCTTCGACGATCGCGTCGATCACGCCCACCCAAGGGTCGAGCTTAGGCCGCTTCACCGCCTGTTGACGCCGGTAACCGGGCGGCACCGAGAACGACACCATCTTCCGAACCGACTTGCGAGAGATCCCAAACTCCCGCGCCACAGCCCGTTGACTCAGCCCATCCACCAGAACCGCACGCCGAACCCGCACGTATAGCTCCACCTTGAACATCCCTCCGGTGTCCCACAGGCAGGCCAATCAAGGCAACAGCCCGCAGAACAAGTCTCCGGCGGTGGATGCCTTTTACACCGCCACAAACCGCCGATCGCGCGGCGCTCTGTGGTCTATTTTTGCTCCGGCGCTCTCAGCTGTCGAGTTGAGAAGTCTGCATCCCGGCTTCCTGCATCTGCTGGAATGGCCGCCCTGCTTCCACGCCCTGATGCTGACGGGTGTCAGGGCGCTCGCCAACCAGCTTGGAAACCGGGAGACTTGTTGAGCGACCTTTTGAATCTCGGCTTTCGGAACCTTCTCCTCGATCTCTTTCAAAACCGCATGAACTCTCTCCGGGCCGGCCCACGCAAGCGCACGGACGATCTCCCCGGCACGTTCCTTGGCAAAGGCGAGTTGCCAGGAGGGGACATGCACCAGTTGGATCGCCAGCTTGCCGAGACTCAGCTTGCGGCTCCTGCCCGATGTCCAATAGATCATCTGCGTGGGCATCCCTAGCGTGAAAGGCACGCTGCAGTTCATTAGCGAAAGTGTACTTGAGCGGTGAATCCCGGCCATCCCTAGCGGGGAAACCCTCCAAGCTATTGCTCGTCTCGCCGCAAAGCCAGGGCACAGGAACGGCATCTGCCCGGCGTACCTCTCTGGGAATAGCCTATGGGGCTTTCCCCGCTTGAATGAACCCACAAAAGAAGTTGCAAATGCTTTCCCAGTCAAGGACGAGTGCCTTGGACGCTATCTCACCTATCGATATGCTCAACTCATTTAGAAGGCAGTCCCTGTCTCTGGTGCGCGCGCATTACGAGCGATGCTCGCTTCAGTTCATCTATAGATGCCTTGCGATCCGCCACATCTCCCAGCTTGATCCCGTGTCGACGAACTGGATTCTCCTGCTCTGCCAGTCGGAACTCCATCTGGAGGACAGTCGGAGAGAATGCCTCACGGAAACGCTCGGCTTACTCCGTTGCTTTCCAGTAGGTGAAGTCGGAGAGCGTGCTGGTCGCATTCTCAACCACCACATACTCCATGCGGTCCTGCAGCCGGTTTGCTCATGCGAGGATGCTTTCTACACTTGCCGGGTCCGGCGTGACGACGCCAACGGCGGTAAAGCCGACGCCGGTCGCGGCCACATCCTCAGACATGCTCTCGAACTAGTCCGCCGCCACCTGTCCGGCACCAGCTCCCATGTCGGCCAGGATGATCTCCAAACCGCTGTCGAGATGATCGACGAAAGCATAGAGGCCAGCAGGAGTATGAATGTTGACCTTCGTGACGGAGCCATTGAAGAAATGCTTGAGCGAGCCACGGGCTTTGTTCTCTGTGTCCACGTCGAGCAAAGTCACGGGATTTCGTTTGCGGCGAACCATTCGGCCAGAGCCACCATGACGCCCATCTTGCCGACGCCGCCCTTACCGTCATTGTGAAGACCACGCGCTTCGCTGTCGTGGCTTGAGTCTTTGCTGCTTGTGTCTTCGGGCATCTCCATCAGTGGTCAGGGTGAGAGGTTCGTTTTCGCGGAAGACGAAGCGGGACGCTTTCACTCCTGCGCTGTGGGCTTGGCTTTGAAAACGGCGAGGCGGGCGTTCACCGGCGGTTGGCCATTCGGCAGCTCCCCAGCAGGCGATTCGAACTGCACCTGCTTCCGGTGACGGGCGCAGATTTTGACGAAGGAGTGCAGTGTGCTGGGCGCGACCTGCAGCCCAAGCCGTTCGGCAAAGAGCCGGGAAACTTCCCGATACGTCCGCCCCGTACGGCGGAGTTCTCGGATTAGTTCGCGGTGTGGTTCGAGCTTTGAGCGTAGAGGCTTGGGTGGAAGACTGGCGAGTTCGAGCAACAGACTCGTCGATTCGCAAGGTATATCGGGGAGTGAATCCATGGCGGCTCCGGGCGCGGGATGACTCTCGCGCGGCCAAGACGACAGCAGCTATGTCGTCATATACGGTCTTTGGGCAGGAATAAGGGCCTTTGGGCGTAGGACCGTTCGGAAATAGGCTAAAGCCAAAAACTGAACGGACATTCTTGAGATTGGCCGACTTCTGGCATTCTTTAAGTCCGCAATGGGGACCTAAACGTCATTTGGGCGCGTGAACTTCAAGTCCCCGTTAACTCCCCATTGACCCACTCGCAAGAGTTCCTTATCCAAAGGTCTTAAGTTCAAATTCTACCCCGCAACCACTTAGCGAATTCTAACCCGGATAACCCGGTGTAAGAGCAGCAACATTTGCTCCGCCGGGTTCTCGCATATTGCGATGATCGCCTTCATGAGTTATGCGCTCCTTATAATCTCCTGGCGACTGCTGCGTTTGCCTCGCACTTTGCTTCCCATCAGCCCGTTGCCATACACGTTCATTGCGGTCGAGATTTGGACGTGCCGCACAAGCTTCTGCTGCACTCCCATGGGTGCTCCGGTGTCGTCCAGCCAGGACCGATAGGTGTGCCGGAACGTATGCCTTCCAACGCCAGCGTACTTCCCAGCTGCGTCCCAGCGCTCATCGTGGATGATCAGTCGCTTCCCGTTCGGCGTCGGTGAATCCTGCACGCACCAAACGCCTGCTGCTGCCTTGCACTTCGGGCAAGCTACCAAGCAGCAACCTGCCGGCCGTAGAAAATCCTGCTGGATAGGAGGGTGTGATAGTGGCGAGCCGTGACATGGCTGGAAAGAGCAGATTCAACCCGCTCAACCGGGTTGGGATGCTCTCTGGCGCATGTCTTGGCTGCGTCCTCTGCCTTTCGAGCAGGCGCGTTGCGAAGTCTGGATCAAGCGGAAGCTCGTCTTCCGAGTACTCCGTTTTGACCAGTTCATGCGCCCGTGAACGACTGCGCGGGTCACCTTCATGCTGAGGCTCTCAAAGCTGATGTATGACCACTCCAGAGCCAAGACCTCCTCGGCTCGGAGTTTGGTGCACTGAGCGACCACGACCATCGTCCGATACGGTTCAGGCAGCAGGCTCAGAGATAAGGTACCGCACGAACATGTGTCTTCGCAGGCTTGCCTCGGACCTTAGCGCGGGCGTCGAAGAGGGACTCCTGCCCAAGGGGCTCGATAATCACCATGACCGGCCGCCGGTTCCATACTCGATAAGCTGGGACAGCTCAACTCAGGTCGTCATCTGAGTCTTCATCTCCGGCCGATGGCCCAGAGGAAGCCGGCCAGTTCTCGTGCGATCGTGGCAAGAACGACGGTGGGCTTCTTGCCTCTAGCGACCATGGATCGGTATCGAGTACACAGCCTGCTCTGTGCCTTCCATGCGATGTCGCGGATGTTCTTCAGTAGACTAACAAGGATCTTCGCCTTCTCCTTCAGCATCTGGACACGCACGACGATGTTGTACGCCCTGGAAAGGGATCCGGATCATGGATCAACGTTCGCAGTTTTGTCGAGTTATCAGAAGGATGAGAAGTCGGTAGCGCACCTGTAC
>CAXTRZ010000003.1:22571-30717 GCA_964246715.1 uncultured Acidobacteriaceae bacterium
CGCGTATGGGATGCCCGCGCGGATCAGAACAAACAACGCGCACCATTTGCGAGCACCGGGTTGTTAGGGTTCTACCACTTTAAACACGTCGTAATGTTGATTAGAGACTATCGTTCTGTTTCTGGAAGCCTACTAAAGAGCAGGCACGCCAGGCTCGCGACGAAGAGCACGCCCGCGAATATGACACCTTGGTGTGCGATAACGTTCACAACTGCGTCCACGCGCGTCTCAACGTTCAACAATCGCTCCACGATCCACATCGCAGAAGCAATACAAGCAAATGCCGCCCCAGCCATACGAAAAACAGAATAAGCGGATGTGCGGCTCATCACCAGCAACGACGGCAAGACCAATGCAACTACCAGTAGTTGCATCGTTTCGATTCCCAGATTGAACGACAGAATACCGGCCACTCGATCCCATCGAGTAAGTCCAAGCCGATCCAGCGTCGACGCAAAGGCCAGTCCATGAATCAGTCCGAAGAAAGCGGCGATCCAAGCTTCCTTTCCAGGAAAGATTGGTCGCAGAGCATGCACCGCCGACACCAGAATGGACACGGCGATGAGCACTTCCACCGGACGGCTGGGGACGTGAACGAAGTTCATCGCTGCCATCGTCAGCGTCAAGGAATGGCCGATGGTGAATGCTGTAACGATGCCAAGAATGTGAAGCAGGCTCTGCCGCATTGTCGCTGGAGCGGCCCAGCGCGCGCCGATTGCTAAGAGCGGCGCCGGTAGCAAAAGCGTCAAAAGGAAAAGCAGGTGGTCCGTGCCTTCCGCGATGTGGCGCATGCCTAAAGGAAATAGGCTGGAAATCTGCACACCATTCCACCACCCGCGCACTCCCGACCACAAGCCGGTGCGCACAAGGACCGGCCCGGTCTGCTGGCAATTCACTTCATAGACCGACTGCTGCGGATTTCTCTTCTGATCCACAATGCGCAGAGTGGGCTCTTGCGGTACCTCCACATTCATCAAGTAGACAGATGCTCCGTTCAGATGGTGATTGGCAAGGATCAGCGCTCGATTCGTTGTAGTGCCTGGTGGGAAATCGACATGATACTCAAGATGAATCTCGCCAAGTCCATCGCGAAGTTGGAACGCATCCGGAATCGTCCACGAATCGAGCTGCGGTTTCAAGACTTGTCCATCAATCGCAATGGAAAGATCCGCTAGAACATGATCCGCATATGCGCGCTTTTCGTCTTCAGAAAAGATCCCATCATGGTTGGCATCGATCATGGCGATCACGGAAGGTGCAACCATGACGCCGGGAACCAAGCGCATGGAAGCGTGCGCTTGCCTCACTTCCAACGAAAGGATTGTGGCCTGCAGATACTCGTCGATTCGATGCGCCCAAGCGGGTAGGGAGCAAAGTAGCAGAACCGTAGACACACACGCGGCCAGCCTCAGCCTCATGGCTTAACGAGCGTGCTTCCATAGTCGTTCGTTGGATCGCGATACATCGTATGGACATGGTTCCCGGGCTCATCCTTCTGCGGCGCATATTCAAGGACCAGGTGCGGCCCTTGGATCCGGTAGTAGGCCATAATGTTGGTCCCAACCTCCCCGTTCGTGGGGCCGCTCCAAGCAAAATATGTATCGTTCAGGTCAGCCTTCATCTGACTCATCCGCGCTGCAGCGTAAGGCTCGGTCAGAATGCCGGTCCACTCCGCAATCACGTCCAGCAGCATGGCCTGCTGCTTCGCGTTCATCTTGGAAGCCTTAAATCCCTCGGGAGCGATCTTCTTTCCATCCTGCCCCGGCCCGAGCACGAGATCGGCAACTTGGTAGCTCAGCACCGCCTGCTTGCGCTGCGATTCATCCAATGCCTGAAGGAGTGCAAGAGCTTTGTCGCTCTCGCGTCCGACAGGGCGGATCGTCTTGCCATTCAGCTTAAACAATGCCGGTTGTGCTCCGGTCAGCGTAGGTGTTAATACACCTTGGCTGCCTGCAATGGTGATGTTCAAGGCGAGATGATGCCCGCCGAATTGCAGCATCCATGGTTGGTTTGCGGAAGGCGTTCCGAGGAGAGAGATGTAGTACAGATTAGCACCGAACATATCGCCGTCCGGCCCACCTCCAGCCCCTCCCGAACCACCGGCGCCGCTCAATCCGTGCCCAGCAAACTGTGGCGGCGGTCCGCCTTGTCCACCCGGTGGCAGGCCCTGCGGACGCGATCCACCGCCGCCCGGACCACGCTTTGAGCCATTCGCCTTGAAGTCATCATCAGCCTGACAAATCTCGTTGACCTTCTCGAGCCCCGTTGGGCTGAGCACCGTTCCCATCAGCTTCATCGCTGCCTGTTGCTGCGGCACGGTCATCTGCTTCAAACTGATGCCGCCTCGCGCAACGAAACCCGTTGGGAAGTTCGACCACCGTGCCCGTTGCGTCGCATCGTCGAACGCATACAGCACTTTCTGCTTCTGCTCTGCGGAGAGCGTCGCGAGAAAGTCATTCGCAGCATGTACCACCGCTTCGTTGGTGTCTTTTTGCTGCGCGTTCACGAATATAGGAGCACAGAGCGCAACCACAGACGCCATGGAAAGAAATCGCTTCATTTTGCCGCCATGAGTTTTATACCGTAATCGTTCGTAGGATCTCGATAGATCGTGTGGACGTGCATCGTGGGATCGCCACCCACACCCTGCGGTGAGAACTCGATGACCAGCCGTGGGCCTTGAATGCGATAGTAGGAACTGCCGTTCTTACCAGCCTCGCGCGTCAACGGTCCGCTCCACGCAAAGTACGTCTCGTTCAGATCCGCTTCGATCTCGGCCATCCGCGTCTTCGCATAGGCATCGTTCACAATGCCCGCCCATTGCGAGATCACGTTCAGCAGCATGGCGCGCTGCTTTGCATCCATCTCGGAGCCTTTCAGCCCTTCTGGCTGAATCTGCTTTCCCGCATGACCCGGTCCAAGCACTAGGTCGCGCACTTCGTAGTTCAGGACGACTTGTTTCTTCTGCTCCTCGGTCAGTGCATCGAGCAGAGCGAAGGCCGTATCGTTCTCTCGTGCCAGGACGCGGATCACTCTGCCGCCATGCATGTACACGGAAGGCTGGGCGCCTGTAAGTGCGGGTGTCATGGTGCCATCCGGCCCCGCGATCACGATGTTCAGGGCGAGGTGATGTCCGCCGAACTCCAGCATCCATGGCTTGGTCGCGCTCGGCTCGCCGAAGACTCCAATCGTGTATACCGCCTCGCCCGAAGCAAAGTTCGTTCCGGCATCCGTCAGCGCCTGATCCGATCCCATGATCTCCAGTACCTTCTGATATCCCATGGGGCTTAGCACGGTCTGCAGAAGACGCATCGCAGCCGTGCGCTGCGGAGCCGTCAGCATCCCAAGCCGAAGCCCCGGTCGCAGCACATCGCTTACCGGATAATTCGGCCATACCGCCTGGCCATACTGCTCCCCGATGAAGCCGCCCGGAGGCCCCGAGCCTGCTCCGCCGCCCGGGCCGCCTCTTGGGCCACCCTTCGGGCCCTGTCCCGGACCGCCGGGTCCGCCAGGCTCACCGGGTCCGCTAACTCCGGGTCCACCAGCACCAGCCGGTTGTTCCCCGGCCGGAGCGCCGGGTGCTACCCCGCCATCTGCTGTTCTATGAAACGGTGCGTTTGCACCGAACTTCTGCGGCGTGAACACGAACTGAACCTTCTGCCTTTGGTCTCCACGGAGCGACGCCAAGAAAGAATTCGTGGTCTCCACAACAGCGCGGGTTTGGCGATCAGAAGACGAGTGGTGAACCGTCTTTCCCTGAACTTCCTTGAGTCGCGCGCCAGAGCGGCCGAAGGGCAATGTGAGTGCGACAGCACCGGCCAGCACTATCATTGTTCTCATAGTTTCCCCGGCTCCGCGACCTCAAATCAGGCATCTGCGCCATCGCATCCTGTTAAGATACTGACGACGAGTCATTGGACTAAGACTACCCGACGGTTTTGGAATTTAACGGGTCCATAATCTAGCGCCTCGAGTCCAACACTCCCGATATACCTGCTGCCGAACTTCGTGTGCCGCCGGTATCCCGACTAGCTCGTCAACGCGACTCGCGCCAGCGTTCGGAGATCACACCGTTGTCGCACGTTCACCAGCCCTCAGCTGGTCTTCTTTCGGTATTCCGCCAGTTCTGATGACATTTTTGGCGCAGACCTGCGACGCAAACCTAAATCCCTGCCAAGATGCAAAATCCTTACTCTCGCGTTGGGTAAAGCTCGTCCATCCTGCGCAAAGTGCCTTCATGTCTCAGGCGGGCAAGGAATGCGAATCGCGTTGCCTCAGGAACTGGGCCTCGAGAGGGCGACGAAGAGTCAAGTATCAGGAGTTGATGACCTCCGTTGTAGGCGGGCCACTCTGGCAATTGGTTGCTATTAGGATTGCCGGTGGTCGCAAAGTTCACCCAGTAGGTTTGCATCAACTCAGAGACAGCCCTATCCTCCGCAGACGGTGGCATGGCTCCTTGAACCAGGAACTGCGGAGTCAGGGTGCCGAAGACAAACGGAACATCGACAAGGTGAGACGCGATGGGTGCATACGGTGACGTGTAGCCGAACCGATAGCCGTAGACCTTACTGACTCCGGCCCTCTGCTGTAGATCGATCAACTGCCATGTTTGTTCAGCGATGGTGAGGTCTCCGGCAAGCGCGAAGGCTGAGGTGTTGGCCTCCGCATCGCTTTGCGCGGGATAAAGCTTCAGGAACTCGTCCAAACGCTCAGGGCCAAAGTAGGCAGATGCCGACTCGCGGAACTGCGCTGCGCTGGCGTGCGGCAGAGCCAGGGGACGGAACGGAAAACTCTCCTGCGCATTCCAACCAACGAGCAAAGGAATCTTCATCTGTTTTCCGGCATAGAAGCGGGCTGCCGGCGGTTCCGGAATTACAAATCCGTCGATGTTTGGCGCGAAAGCCGTCGTTCCTGGATGGGTCGTGAAATCCCAAAGCCCGGCAGCATTAACCTTCTGAGCGGGAAGCGCGCGAAGCTCCTGAAGAGTATGTGTTCCGAGTACCTGACTTAGGGCGACGCCGCGGGCGCGGGCCTCCGCATACGTCTCGAGCGAACCCCGAGTGCTATCCCAGAACGCGCCGCTTTGACAGATCGCTTTATGAAAGAGTCCGGTGGACAGCGGTGAGGCCATCAATATCCCAATCGCATGGGCACCGGCTGACTCTCCAAAGATCGTCACATTTCCCGGGTCTCCGCCAAAGCTTTCTATGTTTTCCTGAACCCAGCGCAGCGCGGCCAGTTGGTCCTGCAAACCATAGTTACCGGAAGGCCCCTCACGATCAAGATCCGGGTGAGCCAAAAAGCCGAACACACCAACACGATAGTTGAAGCTGACAACTACAGCACCTTTGGCGGCAAGGCGTGTGCCGTCCGTGCTCGGGTCCGCAGACGATCCGAACTCAAAGCCGCCCCCATGAATCCAGACCATGACGGGGCGCCGCTCCTCCACTTTTCTGGCTGACGTCCAAACATTGAGTGTCAAACAATCCTCAGAGGAAGGCGTTGGGGTAGGATCACCCTTCCACGCAGAGATGCATCGGCTGCCGTACTGAAGCCCGGACCGAATGCCCTGCCAGAGCGTAGGACGCTGGGGCGCTACCCAGCGCAATGGTCCGACGGGTGGTGCTGCGTACGGTATTCCTTTAAAGGAGAGAACTCCCTCATGGTTTCGCGGGCTTCCCTGAATCTGGCCCGAGACCATCGTGACTCTCTCTTGGACCGTACCTACATGCATGGGCTGTGGCGCTTCGGCGGCGAACATAAGCACTCTCTTTCGCATCAAAAGTTTGGAACCGGTTACTGTTTGGGAGCGGACATCTTGGCGATCTGCGCCATCATGAAGTCGGGAGCAAGGCGGCTCATCAGGCCAAGAACCTTAGTCAGCCCAGGGCGAATCTCATCATGATCCGCTTCGATTCCCGCTATGGCCTGCTTGACGAGAACCGCGACATCCATGCCCTTCTGTCCCTTCATCTCCTTTTCGAACTCTCCACGGAAAAGCGGTGTCTCGGTTCCCGGAGGGAGGAGCTCAATCACTCGAACCGATGTCCCTTTCATCTGGGCACGCAAACACCTGGTGTATGCGTGCAGGCCCGCCTTCGCTGCGCTATAGATGGGCGAAATCGTGAACGGAATCAGTGCTAGGCCGGAAGAGACGTTCACAATAAGCGCCTCATTCTGCTTTCTCAGGTGCGGTAAAAATAGCTGATTGAGCAGAATGGGCCCACTGAGATTGATCTCGATCTCACGTGTCAGGCCAGATGGATCGGCGACGTTCAGGTTCAGATTGCGCATGATGCCTGCGTTGTTGATAACCACACTGAGGCTCGGAAACTTGGCGAGCACCTCGTGCTGCAGATGGGCTAGCTCAGAGGGCTCACTGACATCGCTCTGAAATACATGAACGTCCCGGAGTACCTGCTGTGCCTTCTGTATGCGGTTGCTGTCGCGTCCCGTGATCAGCACAGTGTTGCCGGCTGCCAGCAGTTTCTGTGCGAGTTCCAGACCAATGCCGCTGGTGCCGCCTGTAATAAGGATTGTCCTGCCTTTAAGCTTCATCGATGTCTCCGACAGATAGTGGCAATTCTAAGGTTGGTGTTTGAACGGATAGCCGAGGTACAGCACGAGCAATGGCAAAAACACAAACGGCAGCTCAACCAAAGCTCCCCGTAGGTTGTGAGCCTTGCTTTGTACCGCCGCCAGGTAAAGGACCACTGCCGCCGAAAGAACATTTGCCGCGAAAAAGGTTGGAGGGAAGATCACGAGGATCGCGCCCAGGCACGTCAAGAAACCGACGATCAGAATCGTCGGTCGGTTCAGGGAGATGTGCAGAGTCGCCTGAACCGCGGCCGGTGAGGAGCGAAGCAGGCCTACACCGTGCCGCAGGCCCATGACAAAAGCAAGTAGAACGAGGATGACGCTTACGATGCGCGCGACAGGCATTTGTCTCCTTCGAATGAGTCCGCTGCGACTCACTCCCCTCAATGTACGCGGTGGCAACTTGTGTTGTCAATGCATACATTGTTGTCGCAGTATACTTGCCAGAGAAGGGAGCCACGTCTCTCATGGCCGTTCCAGCAAAACGTAAACCGTACCATCACGGGGATCTTCGCTCCGCCTTGCTAACGGCCGCGGAGGCTATGGTGGAGCGACTGGGCGTAGAAGCTCTTTCGCTGCGCGAACTTACTCGTGAGATTGGGGTAAGCAATAATGCGCCGCGACGGCATTTCCCCAGCAAACAAGTTCTGCTCGATGCTCTTGCCTTGCAGGGATTTGACCGCCTCGGCGCGGTTTTGAACCGGGCTGCATCGAGCGAGGAACCTGACTTTGTGCGCCGGCTCGTCAAACTAGCTCACGCCCACATCCGTTTCGCCATGAAACATCAATCTCTGTTTCGTCTGATGTTTGCGGTCAAGCAACGATCGGAGGCTCCGCCGGAGCTGCTTGAGGCTAGCCACAAAGCACTTATGGCCGGCCCACTAACAATTGCATACGGTCAAAGCACAGGACAGGTCATTGCCGGTGATCCGCAGCGTCTTGCTATCACTGTGTTCGCCGCAGTCGAGGGTCTTGTCTCCCTCTCTTCCGACGGGAAGGTGAATGGGAGACCCATCGAGAAACATGCTGAAAACTGCATTAAGGACATCATGCTAGGCCTGAAACCCAGGTAAAGAGTTCGCTCGGTATGCACTTTGGCCTGCTCCCGCCGATGCAGAACGCCCGAACGAATCGCTCCCGAGCAATGCGGCATAGCAGGACTACTGTGTGACTTTATCAAAGGCCGATACTGCTTTCGACGAGAAGTAATCGCCGGTCTCCAGATCCTCAAGAAGAGTCGGGGAAACCGGGCTCCACCCGAGCAACGCGCGCGTATAAGCACTGGAAACAGGTGAGTCGACAGCAAAGGCCTTAGCAAAGAAAGGATTTTGGAAATGTTCTACGGCGCCGTCTAAAGGAACGGAGACCGTTGGGACGTTTAGCTTTCGTCCGACTAAGTTTGCGATGGTCTGGAAGGTGATGCCGCTCTCCCCTGTGCCGTGTAACACGCTGCCTGCCGGCGCCTTTTCGACGGCAAGCCGATACAGGGCTGCGGCGTCCTGGCGGTGGATTGCGGGCCACCGGTTCGCGCCATCGGCAACATAAGCGG
>CAXTRZ010000004.1:0-17896 GCA_964246715.1 uncultured Acidobacteriaceae bacterium
CAGCCTCTCCATTCTCCTGCTCACCTCGCTCCTCGCCCTTGCCTATCAGTGCCGCGACGCCAACACCCGACCGTGGTGGCTCCTCTTCGGCGCTACTGCCGCGCTTACCATTTGCGTCAATCCGTCTCTGCTGACGGTGATCGCCTCCAGCCTCGGCTGGGCGCTCTGGCACCGTCGCGCGGACCCGAAACCCGCCCTCCCCGGCCTGGCGCTCTTCGTTCTGCTATCGCTGATCTGGCCTCTCCGCAACGCCATCGTCATGCACGCCTTCATCCCCCTTCGCAGCAACATGGCGTATGAGCTCTGGCAGGGCAATCGTCTTCCGCAAGGCAACGATCCAGGCGCGGACGGCTTCTTCCTCGTCGCGCTGCATCCCAATACCAGCGCGGCCGAGCTTCATCGCTGGCAGACCCTCGGCGAGCTCGGCTATATGACGGAAAAATCCGCGCTCGCCCACGCCGCCATCGCCACGGATCCTTGGCGTTTTACCCGCCTCACCCTCAAACGCTTTGCCTGCTTCTGGATCGGCGTCAACCGGACGAACTCGCTGCTCGTCCTCTCCCACATCACTCTGACCACGCTGTTCGGGCTCTGGGGCGCGGTCCTCCTCTTCCGCCGCAACCGCAGCGATGCCGCCCTCTTCCTGCTGCCTCTGATCCTCTTTCCCATCCCCTACTACATCACCCACCCTGACTTCCGTTTCCGTCTCGTTCTTGACCCCATCCTGATCTTGCTCGCCGCCTACGCTGTAACAACCCTTTTCACCAGGCTCAGCCGCCGCCAGGACCCAGGGGCGAGGCGGCCCGGCGGCGGGCAACGCATCCGCAACCTCGGATGATATGGTTGGTTGCTGGTTTTCAGCCCAATCTAAACCGCGGGGAACCCGATGGACGCGATGCGAAGAAAAGCGATGGTGCTGCTCGGCAAGAGCGCGATGACGGGTGCGCTCGGCGGCCTGCTCTTCGGGTTTGATACCGCGGTCATCGCCGGCGCGACCCATGCGCTGATGCTGCAGTACAACCTCTCCGCCGTCGAGCTCGGCATTACGGTATCCATTGCGCTGTGGGGCACCGTCGCCGGCTCGCTTGGAAGCGGCATTCTCGGCCAAAAGATCGGCAGCCGTGCGGCGTTGCGCATCATGGGCGTGTTGTACGTCATCTCCGCGCTGGGCTGTGCGCTGGCGCCGAGCTGGACGTTCTTCCTTATCTTCCGCTTCATCGGCGGCATCGGCATCGGCGGCTCCTCTGTGCTGGGACCGGTTTACATTGCGGAGCTCGCCCCCGCGAAGTGGCGCGGCCGGCTGGTCGGCTTGTTTCAGATCAACATCGTCATCGGCATCCTGCTGGCGTACCTCTCAAACGCGATCGTCTCGCACTTCCACTTTGGCCTGCTGGAGTGGCGTGTGGACTTGGGAGTGGCCGTGCTGCCGGCGATCCTGTTCCTAATTCTGCTGCTGAGTGTGCCGCAGAGCTCGCGCTGGCTGGTCTCGCAGAACCGCATCGACGAGGCGCAACTGATCCTGGAGCGCATGGGCTCACCGGACTCGCAGGCGGAGGTGGACGCGATCCGCGAGGCGCTGCGGGAGGAGGAGGGTGAAGCCCAGTCGCATCTCTTCAACCGGAAGCATGCGGCGCCGATCTTTCTGGCCGCCACCATCGGCATGTTCAACCAGCTCACCGGCATCAACGCCATTCTGTACTACCTGAACGATATCTTCCGCGACGCGGGCTTCGGCCAGGTCTCGACCGATCTGCAGACGGTTGCGATCGGCTTGGCCAACCTGCTGGCGACGCTGCTTGGCATCTCGCTGATTGACCGCCTGGGCCGCAAGACGTTGCTGCTAATCGGCGCGGTGGGCTGCGGGATCTGCCTCGCAGGCGTGGGTGTCATCTTCGCTATGGGCAGCCATCAGGGGCTGCTGCTTCCGCTGCTCGTCGGCTTCATCATCTTCTTCGCGGTCTCGCAGGGCGCGGTCATCTGGGTGTACATCAGCGAGGTCTTCCCCACCAACGTCCGGTCCAAGGGCCAGAGCCTGGGCTCCTCCGCGCACTGGATCATGAACGGTATCATCACGCTGGCCTTTCCCATCGTCGCCAAGAGCTCCAAGGCTGCGCCGTTCGGGTTCTTCGCAGTGATGATGGCGGTGCAGTTCATCACGGTGCTGGTCTGGTATCCGGAGACAAAGGGCTTATCCCTTGAGATGCTCCAGAAGAAGTTTCATGCGGACCGCCTCGGCCACTAAAATGCCTTGCCTGCGCCCGCCCGGCTGGAACGCCTCGCCGTTGTGGAAGCCCGCACCGGCGCCAGGTCCTCCGCGTGCCGCGATTTTCGGCACGCCCTCGCGCTCGACCCCGCCAACGAAGCCGCCCGCAACAACCTCCGCCGCCTGCAGTAAACTGTGCCGCACGTTCCGGTTCTAGCGGATAGGTTAGAATTCTGCGTCTTATAGAATAGGCTGCGAGCGGCTTCAGAACCTTTACGCTCACTGCGGCCACGGACAGCAACCGCGGCACATCCACAGACTTCGAGCAGCCTTCAACCCGCGAAAGAGTATCCCTTGGCCCTGAGCACCGGTTACGATCCCAACCACTACGTCGTCGATGCGCCCGCCCGGACCGACACCCGCGCCCTTACCGTGGCCACAGCGCTCTTCTTCATGGTGGGTTTCCTCACCTGCCTGAACGACGTCATTATCCCTCACCTCAAGAGCATCTTCGATCTTAGCTACGCCGAGGCCTTGCTCGTCCAGTTCGCCTTCTTCTCGTCTTACTTCATCTTCAGTTATCCCGGCGGCATGCTGGTGGAGAAGCTCGGCTACAAGCGCACCATGGTCATTGGCCTCTTGGTCATGTCCGTCGGCGCGCTCGGCTTTTTGCCCGCCGCCAACTTTGCCGCTTACCCCATCTTCCTGACCGCGCTCATCATCCTCGCCGCCTGCATGACCACCGTGCAGGTCGCGGTCAACCCCTACGTCACCGTCATCGGGCCGGCAGCCACTGCCTCCAGCCGCCTCAATCTCGCGCAGGCCTTCAACTCCGTTGGTACCTTCATCGCGCCCTTCCTGGGCTCCTACTTCATCCTCAAGGGCGCCAAACCCATCACGGCGGAGCGCCTCCACAGCCTCACGGAGGCCGCTCGCCAGACCTACCGGACCACTGAAGCCTCCTCCGTCCGCCTGCCGTACATCGGCATGGCGCTCGTGCTTGCGCTGCTCGCCATCGCGCTTGGCCTTATTAAGCTAAAACCACAGACCGGCGACACAGACCTCACCCAGGACTTTCGTCCCGGAGCCTTCGCCGATGCCTTCAACCCGCCGGACAGCATCTGGAACCACCCTTGGCTGCTCGCCGGAGCCATGGGCATCTTCACCTACGTCGGCGCAGAGGTCTCCATCGGCAGCCTTCTGGTCAACTACATGGGCCTGCCCAACATCGGCAACCTGCCGGAGGCGACCGCCGCCAACTTCCTGATGGTCTATTGGGGAGGCGCGATGGTCGGTCGCTTCATCGGCTCCGCCGTCCTGCAGAAGCTGCGCACCGGCCCTGTCCTTGGCACCGCCGCCATCTGCGCCTTCACGCTGGTCATCCTCTCCGTTTTGACCCAGGGTCATCTGGCGATGTTTGCGCTCCTCGCGGTCGGCTTCTGCAACTCCATCATGTTCCCGTCCATCTTTACCCTTGGCATTCAGGACCTCGGCTCGCTCACCAGCAAGGGCTCCAGCCTGATGATCGCGGCCATCGTCGGCGGCGCGCTCATCCCGCTGGCCACCGGCAAACTCGCGGATAAGGTGGGCCTGCACTACGCCTTCCTTGTTCCCGCCGTCTGCTACATCTACATCGCCACCTTCGGCCTCACCGCCATCCGCCGCCGCCTCAAATCGGAGTTTCCCGCCCTGGTCACCCCAGTCTGACCATACTCGACAACCCAGCTAAACGACCACCGGGCTAAAAGCCCGTAGATCTGGTTGCGATTTGAAAGTCGCCGGTTTGCGGCTAAACCGCCTGAAGGCTGGCCCGGCTGATCTCTGGTTCTCACTGTATCGCCGCATGGTGTTCTCCCCCACCTCGCCTCCAGCCGCGCAGAAGCATCCCCTCCGCGCCTTCAGGGAGCACTCTGAAAGTGATACATTCTCGCGAACGCTACCACTTGCTGCGCCAACAGGCGCGTAGCTCGCTGCAACTCCGGCATTGCAATCGATCCATCCTCATGGAAGACCGGTTCCACTGAGTTGATGGCGATGCCGATCGGGGTCGGCCAACCGCGTAAGGCGTGCACCACGCTTCGCAACGCGCCCAGCGTGGTCACTGAAGCCTGCCAGCCTGCAGCGACCGCGCAGCAGCCCACGGCTCGGCCGTCCAGGTACGGCCGCTTATCCTTACTCAGGTCTTCAATGTAGTCCAGCGCATTTTTCATGTGACCCGAGATGGTGCCATGATAACCAGGCGACGCGAGGATCACTCCATCGGCGTTGCGCACCGCCTCCACCAGCGCCCGCGCGGCGTCATGACGTTCTTCCCGGTGCGGCGCATACAACGGAAGGTCGAGTGTGGCGCCGTCCAGCATCAGCGTACGGGCTCCGGCCGCTTCGACTTCCAGAAGAACCGCTTTGAGCAGCCGCTCGGTCGAAGAGGACGGGCGCATCGTGCCTCCTAGACCGACTACCAGCGGAACGTAGCTGTCTCGCGCTTGGGTCTCATCAGCCATCGCTGTTCCTCAGTATGGTGCTCGCATGCAAGTTTCTGCGCATAATTGAAAAGTAGCATGAATCTGCTCTCTTCAGCTTCAACGTGTTGCGGACGCAAGCCTCTAAGCAAGCATTGGAAACAACAGCTTCGCGTATCTCGTTTGTATCAATTCACTTAAGCCATGCTGCAGAAACTTTAGAGATCAAGCTGCTCAACATACGATTTTTTATAAGGAGGCATGGCGAAGGTGGCAAGCGCCGCTACAAAACTGAGACCCACAAAGAGCAGCAGGCCGGACGTGTAACCGCCTGTTCGATCAAAGCTAATGCCCAGCATCAAGGGACCGATTCCGCCTGCGAGCGCGAAGAGCCCAAAGCCAATGCCATAGAGACGGCTGAAGGCCGCGTTGCCAAAGTAACGCCGCACGAGGAACGCGGTGAAGTCGACCTCCGCGCCCAGGACGGCGCCTAGGAGGAGCGCGGCGAGGGCGTCGGCCAGTCTGCCGTGGGCGTAGACGAGCAACAACAGCGAAGTGATAACCGCGAGGCACACGCAGGCGAGCAGACGAGCCGCATTAAAGTGGTCCAGCAGCCAGCCGATGCCACCGCGTCCGGCGATAACGGCGACTCCGGCGAGACCAGCAATGCGTGCTGCTTCGGCAGGAGTATTCCCGTGATCCGCCAGCATGGGAATAAGATTAGTGAACGCGCCGCTGACCGTAACCGAGATCAGCATCAAGACCGCGGACATGACCAGGAACGCCCGCGTCCAGAGCAGCGGTAGGACAGCCACGCGCTCAGTGAGACGCCTGGGTAAAGGCAGACGAGCATTGCGCGTTGCGACGATGCCCGCTGGGATGGTAACGATCAACGTGAGGAACCCGATAGCGGCATACGCAGAACGCCACCCCATGTGCGCGACGAAGGCCTGAGCAAGGGATGGAAGCAGCGCGGCGCCCAGGCCGATGCCCATCAGCGCTAAGCCCAGCGCCAGGCCAAGGTGGCGCTCAAAGGTGCGGACCAGCACAGCCGCATAGCCAATGGGAGACGCGGCCCCTCCCAAAAGCGAGAAGAGCGCAAAAAGCAGATACAACTGCCAGAGATGGTACGTGAGCAGGGAGAGCGAGGCAAAGGCGAGTGACATGCCGACGATGGACGGAAGAACGACACGGCGGGGTCCGAAGCGCTCGATAAGAAAGCCCCAGAGCGGGGAACTCAGGGCGACCACAAACTGGCCTATGACGAGCGCGATTGCGATCTGGGTTCGCGTCCAGTGGAACTGGCTTGTAAGCGGTCGGACGAACACGCCGAAGATATAGACGAGGAGGGATCCGACCGAGAGAACGAGACAGATGCCGCAGGCCAGGACAATGAGCCAGTCACGGTCCATGCGTGCTGCACTCTCCATTGAGTGCGACGGTCGTTGCATATTGGCCATCACGGGCTCCCGGAAGTGAGCTGTTTATGAATGTGTTTGCTTTTTCAAGAGTGGTGGACGAAAGGCATCCTTGTCAAGGAAGGCGTGTGCGCCTGTAACATCAGCTCAGAACGCCGCTTGACACATCAGGGAGCGGTGGGAAAGACTTTGCATCGGTGAACGTGTTCGCCAATGTCTGGCGCAGCGAGCCTATCACGTGCATGCGGTACTAACCAGGAAGCGGAGATTGCAATGGCAAAGGTTAAGAAGATCGTACTGGAAGAACACTTTTCAACACCAAAGATGTCAGAGTATGCGACGGATGTGGTGAGTACCATCGACGGCGACTTCCTGAAATATGTCAAACCGCGGCTGATGGACATGGAGCAGATGCGGCTGGAGGACATGGACCAGAACGGCATCGACATGTGTGTGCTCTCGGTCACCTCACCTGGGGTCCAGTTGGAGAAGGATACGCAGAAGGCCATTACCACCGCAAAGGAGATCAATGATCTTCTGGCGGCGCAGATCCAGCGCCATCCCACGCGCTATGCCGGTTTTGCGCACCTACCCATGCAGGATGCGACCGCGGCGGCGAATGAGCTGGAGCGTTGCGTGACACAGATGGGCATGAAAGGCGCGTTGATTAACGGTCATACCAATGGCGAATACCTGGACGATAAGAAATTCTGGCCGGTGTGGGAGAGGGCAGAAGCGCTTGATGTGCCGATCTACCTGCACCCGGCCGATGCGCCGGCCAAGCCGAGCAATGAGGCGGGATATTCGGAGATGGCGGGACCAGGTTGGGCGTGGGGATCGGAGACTGCCGGGCACGTGCTGCGAATCATCTATGGCGGTGTCTTCGATCAGTTTCCCAAATCCACTCTGGTCCTGGGACACATGGGCGAGACGCTGCCGTTCATTCTTTGGAGATTGGACAGCCGGTACAAGATGATGCAGCACACCAACAACGTCAAGCTGCTGCCCTCAGAGTACATTCAGCGCAACATCATGGTCACGACGGCAGGATCCTTCTCGGCGGCGCCGCTGCTTTGCACCCTGGCCGCGCTTGGCGCGGACCGGATCATGTTTTCTGTCGATTACCCCTATGAGTACACGGCAGAGGCGGTTCACTTCATTGAGAACGCGCCTATCAGCGAGTTGGACAGAGCAAAGATCTGTCACGGCAACGTGGAACGGCTGCTGAAGCTTTAGCATCACCCTGCTGCCCTGAAGCAAGAGCAAGTCTGACACGCGGAGAGCTCCGCATCGCTCTGGACAACGATCCGATCGTCACGAAGAAGAGCCCAAATGAGACGAATCGGCTCTGGTCCAGAACGGACAGACGGTGATTGCGCGTCTTGCGCAATCACCGTCTACTGGTGAAGAAGTTATTCGCCAGGAGGCCTTATGGAGCGCATGGAGATCAGCCGCAGAAGTGCAGAGGTAAAGGCAATGCAACGGATTCCGGCAAAGCCGGACACAGAGAAGAAGACGCTTGCAAGTTCAGACAGCTCGTCTTCGTCTGAGTTCCCATGCAGCTGCCCCGGATGTTTCCCCTTCGATCTTTAGAACCTGCTCAGAGGGCGTCGTATTCGGTCAGCACCGTGATCCGGTCAGCACCGCGACTGGATCATCGCCGTGATCAGCGGCATGCCCTGAGAAACCTCCCAGCTTGATCTGCCCTCGGTCCGCGAGAGCAGATCACCGTTGTGGGCTGTTATAGCTGGAACAGTGCAGCGAGCAGCGATCACGGCACCCGAGTCGCCGGCGATCCGTTCCTTTGCTACATCGGCGAGCCACTCGCTTGACACCGCACACCTATCTCTACGCTTGGTAGCTGGTCATTCTCAAGCAGCTTACCTTGTGCGGTACTCAGTATTAGGTTGAGATCGGCACACTCCGGTCGCTTAAGACAGCGAATCACGACAGGCGTAAGCCGGTCCGCCAACACATCGCGCCTCGATAACTGCAAAACAGAGGACCGCGATAATGTCGCTCTCAGATGCATCTGCCTGCATGACTAAACCCGCAGGGTTAATTGCAACCTCTGCGGGTTTGTCGTGTCAGGAGAGTGAGCGGATTTAGGAGGCGAGAGCCAAGTCAGAGACGTCTTCCTTCGCCGCGGAGGCTAGCCCCGCCTTGGCGACAGCAAAGCGTGCTATGCGTAGACGGGACGGGGAGCAGGAGACATAATCAACGCCGAGCGTGTGGAAGAAAGCAATCGATTCCGGATCGCCGCCGTGCTCGCCACAGACGCCGATCTTGATGGTTGGATTTACGCGCCGAACGCTCGCGATAGCCATGCGCATCAGCTCTCCAACGCCTTCCTGATCGATGGTGATAAACGGATCTGCCTTGAAGATACCCTGCTCAAGGTAGCAGTCGAGATAGCTGCGGGCGTCATCGCGAGAGAAGCCGTAGGTCATTTGAGTGAGGTCGTTTGTGCCGAAAGAGATGAAGCTAACGTGTTTTGAGATGGAGCCGGCGCACACGGCGGCGCGCGGAAGCTCAATCATGGTGCCGATCCTGTACGGTACACTCGCGTCATTCGCTGCGAATACCTCAGCTGCCGTATCGTGAATGAGACCGGCCAGCACGCGCATCTCTTCTTCTGACGAGACCAGCGGAACCATGATCTCCGGGTGAGGTTCAAAGCCATCGGCAGCGACGGCAAGAGCTGCCTGCAGGATGGCGCGCACCTGCATCCTCAGGATCTCCGGGTAGGTCAGGCTCAGGCGGCAGCCGCGATGACCCATCATCGGATTTGACTCTGTGAGGGCCTCGATGCGATCTCGTACCTTGCCCAGCGCTAGATAGCGGTCCCAGTCTTCTTCGCTTTTAGCGGCTGCCAGCTCCTGTTCGATATCGTGGTGGGAGGGCAGGAACTCGTGCAACGGCGGATCGAGCAGGCGAACGGTGACGGGATGGGGAGCCATGGTGCGGAAGAGCGTGTCAAAGTCACTCTGCTGGATGGGCAACAGGCGATCGAGCGCGATGATGCGCTCCGCGGTGGTGTCGGCCATGATCATGGCGCGTACATGCGGCAAGCGCCCGGCGGCGAAGAACATGTGTTCCGTGCGGCAGAGTCCGATGCCGGAAGCTCCGCTTCCCATGGAGACCCGCGCATCGGCCGGGGTGTCGGCGTTGGCGCGCACCTTGCAGCTGGGGATGTCGCCGGCCCAGGCGAGCAGTTGATCAAGCTCAGGGTGATGCTCGCTGGCGGCACGCATGGGCTGCTTGCCGGCGAAGACGCGGCCGGTGCTGCCGTCGAGCGAGATCCAGTCACCCTGCTGGAAGTTCTGCGAGCCGATCCGGGCGATCCCAGTGGAAGCGTCAATGGAGATCTCGCGGGCTCCGGTAATGCAGCACTTGCCCATGCCTCGGGCCACCACGGCCGCATGGCTGGTGGCGCCGCCGCGCGCGGTAAGGAAGCCGACCGAAGCATCCATGCCGTGGATGTCGTCGGCGGTGGTCTCCTCTGTCAGCAGAATGACGGCATCGCCCTGCGCGTGCATGGCGACGGCGGCGTTGGCGGAGAGCGCGAGCATGCCCACCGCGGCTCCGGGTGACGCGGGCAGGCCCGTGGTAAGCGGGGACTCGCTTGAGTCCGCCAGGTCGAGCTGAGGAGAAAGCATCTCCACCAGGCTCTCCGGCTTGACGCGCCGGATGGCCTCGCTGCGCGTGATGAGGCCCTCGTTTGCCATGTCGACGGCGATCTTGACCGCAGCCAAGCCGGCGCGCTTGGCGGCACGGGTCTGCAGCAGGAAGAGCTTGCCTTTCTCCACGGTGAACTCAAAGTCTTGCGCGTCCTTGTAGTGGCGCTCCAACTGCTCGGTGAGCTGAAGCAGCTCTTGGTAGACCGAGGGCATGGAGGCGGCCAGCGTGGAGATGGAGAGCGGCGTGCGAACGCCGGCGACGATGTCCTCTCCCTGTGCGTTGGGAAGGTACTCGCCGAAGACCTGCGGGTCGCCGGTGGAGGGATTGCGCGTGAAGCCAACGCCGGTTCCGCTGTCCATGCCGCGGTTGCCGAAGACCATCGCCTGCACCGTAACCGCGGTGCCCATGGCGTCGGCGATGCCGTTGAGCTTGCGATAAAAGACGGCGCGGTCGCTGCGCCAGGAGCGGAAGACCGCTTCGACAGCCATGAAGAGCTGCACGGCCGGATCCTGCGGGAAGGGGGTGCCGGTATGCTGCTCAACGATGGCCTTGAAGCGCTCGATGGCTAAGCTGAGATCCTGGGGAGAAAACTCCTTCTGCGCGGAGGCGTGGCTGAGAGCGCGAACCTCTTCGAGCGCCTCTTCAAACGCATGCTTCGGGATATCGAGCACGATCGAGCCGAACATCTGAATCAGGCGGCGGTATGAGTCCAAAGCAAACACTTCGGAACCGCTGGCCTCTGCAAGTCCGTGCACGGACTTGT
Source organism: uncultured Acidobacteriaceae bacterium (assembly GCA_964246715.1). Taxonomy (GTDB): domain Bacteria; phylum Acidobacteriota; class Terriglobia; order Terriglobales; family Acidobacteriaceae; genus Edaphobacter. Next base: position 10,525 of record CAXTRZ010000004.1, read on the forward strand.
CGTTCAGCCCGACGTTGAGCACCGTGTCCATCATTCCAGGCATGGAGATGGGGGCTCCGGAACGCACGCTGACCAGCAGGGGATTCTGGGCGTCGCCGAGACGTTTACCGGTCTGCTGCTCGAGCCAGAGCAGGGAGCGTGTGAGCTCCGGCTTCAGATCGACGGGCAGCGTGGCATGCTCAAGGTAGAAGCGGCATACATCAGTCGTGATGGTGAGGCCGGGAGGGACCGGAACCGAGAGCAACGTCATCTCGGCAAGACCAGCGCCTTTACCGCCGAGCAGGCTGCCCATGCTTCCGTTGCCTTCTACAATGCCATTGCCGAACTTATAGACCTGTTTCGCGGGGGGATTCATGGTTTGCGCCTCGCAAGGAGCGAAATAGTTTTACCGTCCAACCCTATCCACCGGGCTGTGCTGCGACAAGCAGGCAACGTCCGAAACGGACGGGGTGCGAAACGGTCTGGTAGTAGTTTCTTGTCAATAGGACGTTCGCAGAACGTCTGCTTCAGAATGTCTATTGCGGACCGACTACTGCAGACCGACTACTGCGATACCCTCAAACCTTGACAGTGGTGGCATATAACGCGCAGTCTTCAGATGAAAACATGTTCATAATGTCCGAGAAGCACCTGGGACAGGAACATGGTTTTCAATCAAGCGGCACCGCCCACAAGCTTTAGCTGTCTGGAGGACGGATGCAAGCGCCTGGTTGGAGGAAGATTGGTTTGATTGCGGGCTGTACCGTAGTTGCCTGGGTCATGTGGGATTACGCGCGCTGGCGCTCGCTGGGACCAGGCGGGCTGCCCGCGACCTGGCGCGGTTGGCTGACAACGACCCGCCTGCGCTTGAGAGCAATCAACCCGCTTGATGTTGGCCCGATTGCCGCTTCTGTCACCGACGACTGGCGTGCCTGGGTGAACGTCCGGCAGCGTGCCGGCGTAAGGCCCAAGATCAGTCCATACCCCGTCCCTCACCGGCAACTCGATCAGCTTCCGAGTGACTCGGAGCGTGTTGCCTTGCGACAGATCTTCGATCGCGCTGTGGCAGAAAACCCGCTTCAGGTGGAATATGCACTGTCACACTGGGAGAAGAGGCATCCGGCAATCCGCCGCAGAGCGACATGCGACCTGGGAGCGCCGTCATTTGGAGAGATCGCTCACATCCACCCCAGCGATCACTCCATGCACATGATCCTGAGTCCTCGGGACGCGATCGCCGCCATTGAAGCGGGTTGGGGAGAGCGGCATGGACTCGCCGGAGTCGCACTGGACCTGCCGGTGAACTACGTTATGGTGTACGCGCCGCGTGGGGAAGACGATCTGGCCGTAATCAAGCAGTTGCTCGAGGCTGCCATCCAATACGCTTTGTGGGATATAAGCGCCACACGTTTCTTGCCGGAGAGTGTGCATACCGAGCTCTGAACCGATGTTGCCTTCTGCCTCTGAAGCAAGACCGGTTTTCAGCCGTGGAGCATGGCGTGTATGGTGTTTGTGGATAGATTCGCGTAATGATGCGCCTTCGGCCGCTCAATACGAACGGGACAATACGGGGAGGGTGCGTTGAAAAAGCTGTGGCCGAGTGCCGACGCAGCACTGGAAGGTCTCATTAAAGATGGCATGCTGCTCGCGGTAGGCGGATTCGGGCTTTGTGGCGTACCGGAGGCATTGATTGAGGCAGTGGCGCGGTCGGGCGCTCGTGGGCTGACGGTTGCCAGCAATAATGCGGGCATCGACAATATCGGTCTGGGCCGGTTGCTGGCGACGCGGCAGATTGCGAAGATGATCTCCAGCTACGTAGGCGAAAACGGCGAGTTTGAACGGCAGTACCTCAATGGTGAGCTGGAGGTCGAGTTCTGCCCGCAGGGCACGCTCGCGGAACGGATGAGAGCCGGCGGCGCCGGTATTCCAGGCTTTTACACGCGCACCGGGGTGGGAACAGTTGTGGCCGAGGGCAAGGAGCAGAAGGAGTTCAACGGCAAAATGTACATCCTGGAGCACGGCATCCGTGCCGACGTGGCGTTGGTACGGGCATGGAAAGGCGATACGCACGGCAACCTGGTGTACCGGCACACCGCCCAGAACTTCAATCCCGGCGCGGCCATGAGCGGTAAGGTGACGGTCGCCGAGGTCGAGATGCTGGTGGATGCGGGGCAGTTGGTTCCGGAGCAGATTCATACGCCGGGCATTTACGTGCAACGGCTGGTCCACAACCCCTATCCGGAGAAGCGGATTGAGCGCGTCACCACCCGGGAGGCCAACTGATGGCATGGACACGACAGCAGATGGCCCAGCGTGCCGCCCTTGAACTCGAAGACGGGTTTTACGTCAATCTCGGCATCGGCATGCCGACCATGGTGGCCAACTATATTCCGGCCGGCGTGAGTGTCACGCTGCAGTCGGAGAACGGGCTCCTCGGCATGGGGCCGTACCCGCTGGCCGCCGAGGTCGATGCGGACCTCATCAACGCCGGCAAGGAGACCGTGACGCTTGTTCCGGGAGCCTCCATCTTCTCGAGCGCTGAATCCTTTGCCATGATCCGCGGAGGGCATGTCGATCTGGCGATTCTCGGCGCGATGCAGGTGGCGGAGAATGGCGACCTGGCCAACTGGGTCATCCCGGGCAAGCGCGTAAAGGGCATGGGCGGAGCCATGGACCTCGTCTCCGGCGTGCGCAGGGTGGTCGTCCTGATGGAGCACAGCGCGCCCGGAAGAGCGGCCAAGCTGCTGCGCCGCTGCACGCTGCCCCTGACGGGACAGAATGTAGTTAACCGCATCATCACCGACCTATGTGTGCTGGATGTGACGCCTGCGGGCTTCCAGTTGGTTGAGTTGGCCGCAGGGGTGACGGAGAAACAGGTACAGGAAGCGACGGAAGCAGAGATCGCTCCGGCAAAGGAGATGAGGCAATGAAGATTGTAATTGCGGCCGCACGGCGGACGGCGATCGGATCGTTCCTGGGGGCGTTTGCGGACGTTCCCGCGGTGACGCTGGGAACCACGGTCGCGCGTGAGGTGCTGGCCGGGGTGGATGGGAACGATGTCGCCGATGTGTTGGTCGGCAATGTGCTCCAGGCCGGGCAGGGTATGAATCCGGGGCGGCAGATCGCGCTGGGCGCGGGCCTTCCCATCGGAGTTCCGGGGCAGACCATCAATCGCGTGTGCGGCAGTGGCATGCAGGCCGTTGTGAGTGCGTTGCAGGCAATCCGTTCCGGCGACGGCAAGGTCTACCTTGCCGGAGGCGTTGAGAGCATGTCGCGCGCTCCGTACTTGGTTCAGCAGATGCGGCGTGGACAGAAGCTGGGTGATGTGGGGATGATCGACAGCATGGTCAATGACGGCCTTACGGACCCAACGCACCGGTATCACATGGGCATGACGGCTGAGAATGTGGCTGTGGAGTGCGAGATCAGCCGCGCGGACCAGGATGCGTTTGCTCTCGAAAGCCATCGTCGTGCCACAATCGCTCAGGAGAACGGAGTGTTCAATGCGGAGATCGTTCCGGTCTCGGTAGCGACGCGAAAGGGACCTGTGGTGACGACTCGCGATGAAGGCGTGCGTGCCGATACGAATCTTGAGGCGCTGGCGCGATTGAAGCCGGTCTTCAAGCCCGATGGCTCAGTGACGGCGGGTAACGCAAGCAGCCTGAATGACGGAGCGGCAATGCTGCTGCTCTGTGATGCCGATTATGCGCAGGCACACGGCCTTGAGCCTCTGGCGGAGATTGTAAGCTACGCCTGTACGGGAGTGGACCCGGCCCTGATGGGGATGGGTCCGGCTGCGGCGGTGCCACGGGCGCTTGAGCGTGCCCGTCTGAGTGTCGAGGATGTGAGCCTGTTCGAGTTGAATGAGGCATTTGCGTCGCAGTCGCTGGCAGTATGCCGAAGCCTGCATCTGCCGGAGGATAAGGTGAACGTCTCCGGCGGAGCCATCGCGCTTGGGCACCCAATCGGTGCGTCCGGCGCTCGAGTGCTGGTGACGCTGGCCCATGCGCTCAAAGCCAGACAGCAGACACATGGAGTGGCCAGCCTCTGCATAGGTGGTGGCATGGGGATCGCGGTCGTACTGCGGAATGGGGCCGCACGCTAACATAGCGCTTAGGAGAAGCGATTGGCTACCGTGGAGCTCGAACCGCTCGTAAAGGCGAAGAAGGTCGGACCACGCGAGCGATCCAAGCAGGAGCGTCAGGACAAGATCATGATGGCCGCACGCAAGCTGTTTACGGAGCGCGGCTATGATGCAACAACGCTGCGCGAGGTGGCCGAGATGGCTGGCCTGGGTCTGGGAACGCTGTTTAACTACATCAGCGACAAGCGTGATCTGATCTACCTGGTCTTCAACCAGGAGGTGAGCATGGTCACTGGCACCTCTCTGGCCGCGCTCCGACCCTGGCAGAGCTTCAGCGCGAAGATCCTCTCCATGGTAGAGGCATACTACCGTCTGTTCGGCAGTGAGCCTGACCTTTCGCGCATCTTGCTGAGCGAGGTCCTGCAGCACACCCCTGGTTTGCATCTCGCGGAGTACCTTGGCACACGTAACCGTTTCATCCGTGGTATCGAAGAGGTCGTTGCTGAAGCGCAGGCGACAGGCGAGATGAGCTCGACCGAAAGCCCGGAGCTCATTGCGCGTCACATCTTCTTCTCGTACTCGGCGGCGCTTCGCTGGTGGCTGGCATCCTCGGAGTTCCCGGAGTGGCGCGCGGGTGTTCGTGAGTTTGCTGCAATCCTCAAGTTGCAATCCATGGGCCTTGGCCTGCAGGCAGAAGCCGGGAAGGATGCGCCCGAAGGGGCGGACTCGAAGGCGGCCAGGATCACCAGATAAATATGAGTGGCATGTGGACGGGCGAGTGTGGTGTCTGAGAGGTTTACCGCATGAACGTCGTCATCCTGAGGCAGATCTTCTATGCAATTGGACTACTGCAAGGCCATTGATTCGTACTTCTGAGATACCGCACCAGGGAACGGTTTACATCCCACTCATTCCCCTGCTAACCCAGCTGGAACGTTCTGGACCGTATGGCTCCGCCCCCGGTAACTTCCCCGAAGTTACAGAAGTAGGGTGAATCGCCCTATCTCCTGCCGATGTTGGTACAAGCCTAAATCCTTTATTCTCAAAATTTTGCGATACATTGTACGGGGGAGGGGTCGGCTCCTTATGTCTCCGCAATCCCATCACTTCACTGCCCTACCGGTTACTCTTTGCGTCCAGCCGTTCATGCCGTTGGCGGTCGCGTCTGATTCACGCCCAGATAACCGCTGCCGTTATACCCTTTATGTAGTTGCTGATGCGGTTGCGCGGCGTTGGTATGGGATGACTTGACAATCGTACAGCGATTAGCTGAATCTCTATACGAACTTGTTCGCGTTTGCGTCACCCACATGCTGCAGAATGCGTTGCTATGCTTCGACAGCCGGCTCGCTTCCGGGTAACGGATCGAACACTCCAGATCGGGGCACAGCTTTGAAATTTATCTTATATCGACGGCATGGCGAAGTCGCTCTTGGCGCGCTCCATGGAACAACACTCTTCGGACCCAAAGCGGGAAGCAACCAGCCGGCGGACCTGCAGACCCTCCTAGCGGCTCGGCCGGACGCCCTGCAAGATGCCTATGACAGCTTGAAGAACGGCGAGGAGATCAACACTTCGGAGATCGAGTTCTTACCGCCGTTTCCGTCTCCGGAGAAGATTATCTGCGTCGGCTTGAACTATAAGGATCACGCTTCAGAGAGTGGATTTGAAACGCCGAAGTATCCGGCTCTCTTTGGGCGGTTCTCGTCGAGCCTTATTGGCCATAGAGTTCCAATTGTACGGCCCAAGGTCTCCGAGCAGTTGGACTACGAGGGAGAACTGGTCGCCATCATCGGCAAGGCGGGCCGCAACATTCCCAAGGAACGCGCTCTCGAGCATGTTGCCGGGTACTCGATCTTCAATGATGCCTCCATCCGCGACTACCAGTTCAAATCCGCGCAGTGGACGGTGGGCAAGAACTTTGACGGTACCGGCGCGTTCGGGCCTGTGTTCGTCACTGCCGATGAGCTGGAGCCGGGCGCGAAGGGCTTGCGGCTGACCACCCGCCTTAATGGCACGGAGTTGCAGAGCGCCTCGACCTCGGACATGATCTTCGACGTAGCGACTCAGGTTTCTCTGCTGAGCGATGCCATGCTTCTTAAACCCGGCGACGTGTTTGTCACCGGCACACCCAGTGGTGTTGGTCTCGCCCGCGACCCGAAGATCTTTATGAAGCCTGGCGACGTATGTGAGGTCGAGATTGAAGGAATCGGCCTGTTGTCCAATCCGATCGTTGCGCAAGACTAACCCGTTCGCAGTGTAAGAGGTGCATCATGACCATGATTCGCAGCTTTACCCCGCAGGCGAAGCGCCCCGGTGAACTGGGCGTTCACTCGCTCGACCACTTCAGCGTAACCGTGCCGAAGATGAGTGTCGCAGAGGACTTCTACGCAGCGTTCGGCCTCGATCTCAAAGCCGATGGCAACAACCTGGGCCTGGCGACGTTTGACAGTCCGCATCGCTGGGGTGTGCTCACGGAAGGGGCCGCAAAGAAGCTCCAATACATCTCCTTCGGAGCCTTTGAAGAGGACTTCGCCCAAATCAGAACGCGGGTGGAGACGGCCGGCGTGAGACTGCTTGATCCTCCTCCTGGCTTTGACTCGGACGGCTTCTGGTTCGCCGACCCTGACAACATCCTGATTGAAGTGAAGGTTGCGCAAAAATCTTCTCCGAATGACAAGATGAGCTTTGAAATGGATACAGTGGACGGCGGAAGGCGCGGCGCACCGTACCGGCGGCTCGCCGATCAAGTACGTCCGCGTCGCATGGCTCACATTCTGCTGTTCACCACCAATGTGGCTCGGGCCATCGAGTTCTACGGCCGCACGCTGGGACTGCGCTTGTCGGACCGGTCAGGTGACGGCATTGCCTTTCTGCATGGCATCCACGGCAGCGATCATCATATGATTGCCTTCGCCAAGTCATCCGCGCCGGGTTTCCATCACGTAAGCTGGGATCTGCCGAACGTCAATCTTGTCGGGCTTGGAGCGATGCAAATGGCAGACAAGGGCTTCACGCAGGGATGGGGCTTGGGTCGGCATGTCCTTGGCTCCAACTACTTCCATTACGTTCGCGATCCATGGGGCAGCTACTGTGAGTACTCCTCTGATATCGATTACATTCCCGTGACCTGCGATTGGGATGCCGGCGATCACCCTGCGGAAGACTCCCTTTATCTATGGGGTCCTGAGGTTCCCAAGGACTTCGTGACGAACTATGAGGCTGAAATTCCGACAGCAAAGGTAGCGGCGGAGTTGGTTGCGGCCAGCTAGTCGGCCACCCGGAAGGGCTGACTGCCTAAAAAGAGGA
>CAXTRZ010000004.1:17906-26909 GCA_964246715.1 uncultured Acidobacteriaceae bacterium
CTCGCCGGGCAGTCTCAGTCTTGTTTGATGACGGCGATAGGCTGCAAGGTATCGTTCATCCTCGGCGTAGGTGCTGGGAAAGACGCGCGGTACCGGCACAGGCTGCATGTGCGTGTCGACATTCACGAAGGTAAACACACAGTTATTACTTAGGGCAGTCGAAAGCCTGTCACGGCTAATGCGCGTGATCGAGGTCTCAACCGCAATTGAGGTTTGCCCAGTGTACGTAACTTGGCTCACGAAGTGCAGCTTATCGCCCATCCTGACGGGTTGGTAGAAGTCAATCCGGCTTGAACAGACGAGAAGCGCCCGTTGATCCGCGATCATCTCAGCGCAGATGTGAGCGTACATATAAGCATGGTGGATGACATGTCCGCCAAAGATGGTCTGCGGCACATTTTCGTATTCCGGATAGGTCCTCTCCCATCCGCTGGTGACAAGATTACGCGCCAGCAAGGGAACTGGTGATGCAGTATCCAATTCCCTGTGCAGGCTATGCAGCAGGGCATACTCGTCCAGCGTCGGTGGGTGTATGGCATTGTTGCGAAGTCGCTCTATTCTTCTCTCCTCGGCACGTTTGCATCGCCGCCTCTCCTGGTCTGTGCTGTATTCAAGCGGCGGTACCGCCAGGCTTTGTCCATTCATGCGCGCCACCATCGTGAAGTAGCAACTGGCGATGTGGAGCCCGCCGGGGCCATTCTGTTCGATGCGTATGCCTACCTCCATGGAGGTTCTTCCCACGAAGTTGATGCGAGCCAGAAGCAGGATGTCCTGATCTATTTCAGGTGCGTTGCGTACTTCAAGGTCGTCCAGCGCGGCGGTGACGACGCGGGCCTCGGGTTCAAACCCTTGGATGTAGCGCAAAGCTGTCGCTTCGGCCAGCTTATCCAACACCTCCAGCATGACCCCAACGCGCAGGTTCGCCGACACCGCTTCATCGGTTACCATGAAGCGGCGACGCAACGTGGCGTCAGAGCGGAAGTTTAGCTGCTCCGTCAGCGAGGTCTGGGTAGGTGTCATAGCGGTCAGCTCTAAAAATAGTAGTCTCGGATCACCCATGGCAGCGGGTGGGATACAGTCGTGACCAATCAGTCCTCCATACAAGGCAGGCGAAGCATATCAGGGACGGACCGCCTGAAACAAATTCACCGTTGGGCGCCCTTGCGGCATGCCATGGTTGGCAGCCCGTGCAGTGCCTCATTCGTCGATAGCCAAGGAAGTTCTTCAATGGTTCGTACCAACATCGAAGATGTAGTTGCCTGAAAGTCCGCATGATCTCACTACCGAAATGACCTGCACGGGGCAGGCCATAGCGGGTAGACCAGCGCTCAACCGGTGATGCTTCAATGCGCCGTTTGTGAAGTTATTTTCTTCTATCCAATTCGTGTGTTCCCCACTCGTGCGATCAAATCAGGGATGGCTCAACCCATGGTGCTTAGGCATGCAGTAAGGAGAAGGATGAGATCATAGAGTGCTTTCTCCTGCTCCGGCAAGATCATTCAGCATTCCCCGGCATACCATGCAGCGTATGAGGGACAAAGAGAATAGATAAACCCGCAAGGACCGAAACTCCAGCAAATACGAGCACATTGCCGCTAAGATGGGCACCCGCCTTCAGCAGCAGACCACCGAGCAGAGGACCCGCCGCCGCACCCAGGCGGCCCACGCCGGAGGTGGCCCCGATGGCGGTAGCACGTGACGCCTGCGGATAATGAGCAGCCATGAATCCAAAAAGGACGGATTGGTTGCCGACAGCAACCGCGCCGGTGATGAAGATGAGCAGCTTGAAGAGGATCGGCGGCATGTGAAGTGAAAGGCAGGCCAGCGACACAGCCCCGATGATGAACATGGCAATCACGACCTTGCGCCCACCCACACGATCGGCAAGCCAACCGCCCAGCAAGGCTCCAGCCAGAGCGCCAAGGTCAAGCAGAAGCAGGAATTGCAGAGCGGACCCAAGGGGATAGCCGGCTCCTCGCATCAACTGCGGAAGCCACGTATTTAGAGCGAAGGAGAGAAGCAGAGCAAAGAAATTGGCAGCTGCGAACAGCACCGTTGACACTACTGCTCCACCCTGCAGCACCCCACGCCAGGGGCTGATCCGGGTTGCTCCCGCTGCAGAGGCAGAAACTGAAGGATGGAGTTCCATCACAACGCCTGGAGCGGCTGGCAACAACCAGATGGCCAGCGGAACCAGGGTGACGAGGGGAAGCGCTCCAAAGCCGAACATAAGCCGAAAGCCAACATGCCCCAACAAGAGGATGGACAGCCCTGCGGCAAGGATGGCGCCGATACCGAACCCGCTCAGCATGACAGCAGTCAGCACGACCTTTCGGTCGCGAGGCGCAAATTCATAGGCCTGCGCGATGGCCGTGGGCGGGATTCCGCCAAATCCGACGCCGGCGAGGAAGCGGAAGAGCGCAAAGAGTGAAGGAGTGGGCGAAACGGCGGCGCAGATCATCATCAACGAGAAGAAGGACAGTAAGCCGATGAAGAGTCTTCGACGGCCAAAACGGTCACTGAGCCATCCGGCAAATGGGGCTCCAATAAACATGCCCAAAAAGGCAGCCCCGCCGATCGCTCCCACCTTTGCCGGCGTGAGAGCCCAAGCCGGGTAGGCCAGCAACGCAGGCACGGCGGTCCCATACACAATCAGGTCATACCCTTCAAAAACAAGCGCCCCAAACCCAAGCGCTACAACGATAAAGACAGCACGTGTAGACGAGGCAAAACTTATAGGAGCATTTGCATGAGCGGCCATTACTGGGAGACCTCACTTATTTCCTTGCCGCAGGTCTGAGATGGCGAGCAGCCGCACACGTACGCGGGAATTGCTTTCAGATCGCTTTTGGCGCAGTCGATCGTTGATCTCAGACAAAGAACTGACGCGATGTCAGGCATGAGGTGAACCTCGAGTGGCTTCCGCTAGGAGGATACGTTGCTAATACTGGCGCATGAGATTAGACACTGTCAACAGGATGAACCACCAGAACGGCTCTCACTCATCACCAGTCTCGCGGCGCTCCGCCGAATAAAGGCGACCGTAGGTCCACAAAGTGAACGGGCTGTCCGCTGAGAAGCCACCGAGTTGTGCTGCTCTGGAGTCATATGCCGTAAGGGTCTCCAGGCAAAGATGATTCCGCGTTTGCTGCCGCCATAGCAGGTTCCTTACGTCAATTGCGGGTGCTGCTTATGGAAGCCGGTGAGCTGCTGGTAGGCGCGGGCGAAGGCGGCGAGGCGCGCGTCCGCATAGAGGCCGCCAAGGAAGGTGAGCGAGACCGGCGTGCCGGGGCCGCCTGCATTGTCGACTGCGCCGTCGACATCATTGGGTGAGGATGGGGCGTCCGGGCCGCGGAGGCCGTTCGGCACGATGACTGCGGGGTACCCGGTGAGATTGGTAGCGGTGAGCTGCGCGCCCTGGGATGGAGTGACGATAATGTCGATGGTCTTGAAGAGCTGCTCCCAGGCGGCGATGGCGAGGGTGCGGGCGCGCATGGCCTGAATGTAGTCCACGGCGGAGTAAAAGCGAGCGACGCGGAAGTTGTTAGGCCAGTCGAAGGGCTGCTGGCCGGCGAGAAGCTTGTCGCGACCGGAACGGGTGAGGGTGTCGAAGGCGGCGGCGCCTTCGGCTTCAAGGACGGGAACCATGGCGCTGTAGGGGAGCTTAGGAATCTCAACAGGGATGAGAGTGACACCCATCTTGGTGATTTGGCTGAGCGCGGCGGAGGCGTACTGGGCGTCGTAGGTGGCGCGGGCGAGCGCGGCGGTCATGCGGGCCTGGCGCTTGCGGAAGGCCTCCATTTCAGCGTCGCCGCCGGCAGTTGGAGCTTTGAGCTCCGGCATGGTAGGGGTGTCAAAGGCGGACTTGATGTAGCCGATGCGGAGCTGTCTCCAGTCATAGTTGACATCCCAATTGAAGGCGGCAGGTTTGACGGAGAGGTCACGGCCGTCGGGACCGTGGATGGCAGAGAGCACAAGGGCGCAGTCCTCCACCGAGCGGCAGATGGGGCCTAGCTTGTCCATGGTCCAACTGAGCGCCATGGCTCCGGTGCGCGGGACGAAGCCGAAGGTTGGACGGAGGCCGGTGACTCCGCAGCGCGTGCTCGGGCTGGAGATGGAGCCGAGGGTCTCCGTACCGATGCCGAAGCCGATGCATCCGGCTGCCGTGGCGCTGGCGCTGCCGGCGGAGGAGCCGCTTGAGCCCTGGCGCGGATTCCAAGGGTTGCGGGTCCGGGCGCCGGCTTTGCCGGAATCTGGTTTCCCCGGGTCTTGGAGGTAGCCCCAGAGGTCGCCTTGAGCGAGCGCGCCCAGGCTGAGTTTGGCGATGAGGATGGCGCCTGCGGCGTCAAGGCGTTTGACGACCTCGGCGTCTTCGTCGAAGGTCTGTGCCTCAAAGCCCGCGGCGCCCCAGGTGGTCGGATAGCCCTTGACCGCAAGGAGGTCCTTGCCACCCCAGGGGATGCCGTGGAGCGGGCCACGATAGTGGCCATTGGCGATCTCGGTGTCGGCCTCTGCGGCCTGTTTGAGGGCGCGCTCCTCGGTCAGCGTGATAACGCAGTGGAGCTTTGCGTCGAGGCGTTTGAGGCGGGCAAGGTACATCTTCGTCAGCGTGGTGGCGGTGACGCGCTTGGTGCGAAGCAACTCGGCAAGCTCGCGCACGGTGGCGAAGGCGAGGGTCTCGGCGGCGTGGTCGGGGTCTTGCGAGGAGAGCCTTGCGGTGAGAGCGCTGAGGTCGGGCGCGGGGCTCATGCGCGTGGAGCGCTTGGTGGTGTCGAGGGCCATGCCCCCGGGAACGGGATCGAAGACGATGGCGGGGGCGACGGAGTTGGGCAGAGGGAGCTTGCGTATCTCAAGGACGTCGTCGCGCTGGGTGTTGAGGCCGTCGAGCATCATGGACTTCTGATCGTCCGAGATGGTGATGCCGGCGATGAGGGCGGCGTGGTCGATCATCTCCGCCGTGATCTTGGGGAGGGATTTATCTGGCGTGGGAAGGAGGATGGGTGCGCCTTTGCCGCCGGATGAGTCGGCCTGCGGGATGTGCGGCGTGGTGAGAGCGAGAAGAGCGCCGGGAAGCAGGGTCTGGCCCACGCCAGCGGCGGAACAGACGGCGAGGAAACGGCGGCGGCTGACGCTCAACGGGGCATCCTGAAGGCTGGAGGAGTCTTCGGTCATGCTTCGCATTATTGCACTCCGGAGGGCGGCCCGAGAGTTATTCCTGGGTGACGGATTTGACGAGGTTACGGGGGTTGTCGACGTCGATGCCGCGGCCGATGGCGAGGGCGTAGGCGAGCAGTTGCAGGGGGATGACCTCGCAGATGGGGGCGAGGTGCTCGTTGACGGCGGGGATAAAGACGGTATGGTGCGCGAGGTCGGGGACTTCGCTGTCGTCGAGGTTAGCCAGAGCGACGATTTGAGCGCCCTGGGTGCGCATGTCTCGCATGAGCTGCAGGGTCTTGTTGTAGCGGATCACGGAGTCGGGATCGGCGCGGTCGCAGGTGGCGAGGACGATGAGCGGCGACTGCGCGGTGACAAGGGCGTTAGGGCCGTGCTTGAGTTCGCCGGTGGGGTAGCCTTCAGCCTGCAGGTAGGAGGACTCCTTGACCTTCAGGGCGCCCTCGCGGGCGATGGCGTAGTGAATGCCGCGCCCGAGAAGGAGAAGGGACGAGGCGTTGCGGTAGGTCTCGGCGATGGCCTTGGTGGCGCGCTCCCACTCGGGAAGGAATCGCTCGATGAGGGCGGGGAGACCGGCAATGTCGTCCAGGCAGAAGGCGATGGCGGTCTGCGGCATAGTGTGGCGCAGAGCAGCGAGGTGCAGGCCTAGGAGGTAGAGCACGGCGAGCTGAGTGGTGAAGCTCTTGGTGGCGGGAATGGCTTGCTCGACGCCGGCAAGGGTTGGAAGATAGACGTCTGCTTCGCGGGCCATGCTGGAGTTGAGGACATTGGCAATGGCGATGACGGGTAGGCGCGAGGTCTGGGCCTCGCGCAGGGCGCCGAGCGTGTCGGCGGTCTCGCCGGACTGCGAGAGGACGAGCACGGCGGGCTCATGCAAGGTGTACTTGGAGCGGTAGCAGTACTCGCTGGCGTACTCGACGTCGACGGAGAGGCTGGCGAAGTCTTCGAGGAGGATCTCGCCTGCAAGGCCTGCGTGGCGGCTGGAGCCACTGGCGGCGATGACGAGGTTGGCGCGCGCGCCAAGGAGATCGTCTAGCTGCGGGGAGAAGCCGTGAAAGGCATAGCCTTGCACATAATGGGCGAGCGTGGCGGCAAGCGCAGCGGGCTGCTCGTAGATCTCACGCAGCATGGCGTGGGGGAAGGCGCGGGTGGAGCTGGCTAACGGCTTGTTCATAGCAGGATGGGCTCGGCTTTCAGCATACTTGGGTGGAGAGCCAAGACGTTATTGACTTGGTCCGTGAGGCGCTGGGTGCGCTGCTTGTCTGTTGACATGGCGTGAAATTTGCAATGTACTCAAGCTCTAACCCCAAGAGGCCCGTTACCCTTGCCGCCGCTCGCTGGTAAAGAGCCCGGCTCGAATGTCTGCACAGGCGTTCGATGCATGAGGGAATGTATGCCCTCCTGATCCATCCAGTTGCTGAACGGTGTGCAGGCCAAGGAGAACGGAATGAAGCAAACGTTGCAAAGCAAGCGTAGTTCAAACGGGATGCGGGCGATCGCCAGAGCCGCCTGTCTTGTGACCGCAGGTTTAGGTGCTGCCGGATTTGCGGGCGGAGTGCTGACGCCCATGCGGATGAGCGCGCAGGAGGTGACGACCAGCATCAGCGGGACCGTGACCGACCCGAGCGGAGCCCGGGTCAAGGGCGCGACGGTCACAATTACGAACACGGATCGCAATCATGTGGAGCGCACGCTCACGACCAACGCCGAGGGCTTTTATACGGCGACCGCGCTTCCGCTAGGCACCTACACGCTGCAGGTGGAGTCCGGCGGGTTCAAGACGGACGCAGTTACCGGCATCGTGCTGCACGCGAACGATAGTCTGACCTTCAACCGCGCATTAACGGTGGGCAGCACGGACCAAAATGTAACGGTGCAGGCGGATGCGCTCCAGGTGAACCTTGAGAGCGCGGCGATCTCCGGCCTGATCAACGGAACGCAGGTGCGCGAGCTGACGCTGAGCACGCGCAACTATGAGCAGCTGCTGAGCCTGCAGCCGGGCGTGGCGTATACGGGCGCGACCGACCAGATCTATCTGGGACCGACAAACCCGCTGGGTGGAGCGAACACCGTAGCCTTCTCCGTGGGCGGGCAGAGGACCAGCGCGAACAACTGGACGATCGACGGCGCGGACAACGTGGACCGCGGATCGAACCTGACGCTGCTCTCGTTTCCCAGCGTGGACGCGATCGCCGAGTTTCAGACGCAGCGCGGCACGTACTCGGCGGAGTTTGGCCGGTCGGCAGCGGGGCAGGTGAACGTGGTGACGCGCTCCGGCACGAATGCCATACACGGCAGCGCGTATGAATTCTTTCGCAATGACATTCTGCAGGCGAACAACTACTTCAACAACCTGAACGGCATCAAGCGGCCTCCGCTGCGTTACAACGATTTTGGCTATACCGCAGGCGGTCCGATCTTTGTTCCCAAGCTATATGACGGGCGCAACAAGTCCTTCTTCTTCTTCTCGCAGGAGTTCCGCCGCGTGATCACCTACTCGCCGGTGACGCTCTATGTGCCGACTCTGGCGGAACGGCAGGGAACATTTCCGGTGGCGGTGTGCGCGAACATTGTGGTCTCGGCAAGCGGCGCGCAGAGTTGCGGCACGGCGGCGGGAACGACTCAGGTGACAAACATTTCGCCGCTTGCAGCGGCCTATCTCAAGGACATCTTTGCGAACGTTCCAGCGCCGAATCCCGCGGCAGGACAGGACATGCACATCCTGACGCAGAACGGGCGCAACGTCTACAACGACACGCAAGAGTTCTTCCGCTTCGACCAGGCGTTCGGTCAGAAGGTGAACGTCTTCTATCGCTACCTGCATGACAGCATTCCGACAGTGGAGCCCTTTGGCTACGGCGGCGGCACCAGCTTCCTGGGCGCGCAGACCACGCAGACGAAGTCGCCGGGTACGCAGCAGATGGCGCACATTGCCTACGTGGTGACGCCGAAGCTGCTGGTGGATGGCGGCTATGCGTACTCATTCGGCTCGATCCAGAGTGTGCCTGTGGGTACGGCCACGCTGGCAAACTCGCCGGATATCAAGCCGACGCTGCCGTATGCGAACACCTTGGGCATTGTGCCGAACATTGCATTCAGCGGCTTCAGCGGGCAGACGGGTATCAGCCAATCCGGTATTTACAACGACTACAACCGCAACCACAACGTGTTCGCGAATGTGACGAAGACGCTAGGCACGCAGACGATCATCGTGGGCGCGAGCTTCGATCGCTACCAGAAGACGGAGAACGCGACCGGAAGCAACGCCGGTACCTTCACCTTCACCGGTGCGACGACTCAGCTTCCCGCCGCGACGGTGGCCTTGAAGAATGCGGATGCGCTCTTCTATCAAAGCTTCGCGAACTTCCTGACGGGCACGGCAACAGGGGGCTTCTCGCAGGCGCCGATTGCAGCCACGCCGAACCTGCACGCCAACACGATCGAAGCCTATGTGCAGGACAACTGGAAGGTGACGCCACGGCTGACGCTAAACCTGGGCGTGCGCTACAGCTACTTTGCGCAGCCGACCGACAGCAACAACCTGCTGAACAACTTCCTGCCTTCTCAGTACAACCCGGCGAATGCGCCGACGATCGATTCGACGGGCAGCATCTGCCGCGTGGCTCCGTGCGCGAACGTGTATGGGCTGAACAGCACGACGCCGAATCCGAGCTTCAGCCCGACAAACGGACTGGTCTATGTGAATCCGGCGAACGGCCAGGCTTCTCCCTACGCCAACAAGGTGGGCGTGGCGGACAAGAAGAACTTTGGTCCGCGTGCCGGGCTGGCGTATGACGTCTTCGGCGACGGCAAGACGGCGTTCCGGATGGG
>CAXTRZ010000005.1:0-26446 GCA_964246715.1 uncultured Acidobacteriaceae bacterium
CCCCCACCATCACCCGTCAGGACGTCCTCTTCGGCCTTCTCGCCGAAACCCCCCTCGGCATCATCACCGTAGCCCCCGCCATCGGCACCGACGGCCACCGCAAATTCGTCTTCACCCTCGGCAAACTCTTCTAGCAGCCGCCACGACCGGGTGCCCCATCCTTTGCAGTCTCACTGCAAACGGTGGGGTATCGCGTGAAGCCCGACCGCCTTCCTCTTCCTAAGGAAGAATGCTCGGGTGCCCATACATCGCAGCCTCACCGCGACGAGTGGAACGTACGCTGCCAACCTGCTCCGCCTGCGCTACCATTCCCATGGAAGCGCCGGGTGCCCCATCCCTCACCGCGATCCAGAGTCCCCGCTGTGCGACAGAGCCGCCGTCCGGGCGATACACAGAAGCTAAGAGGCGTGAGACTCTAGCCCGACTTCTGTGGGACAACTACAAGCCAATCTCAATCTCAACTTGCAGTAATTTAGGAGTTGTGGCTTCGGTTGCCATCACTTAGTCGCCATCTGACCGGCTGAAGCGCTCTACCTTGTGCCATACTATCGCTATAGGTTTTGAAAGGATTTAGCGTTGAAAAAAGCTCTGATCACAGGAGTGACCGGCCAGGATGGGGCCTATCTTGCCGAACTCCTGCTCTCCAAAGGCTATGAGGTGCATGGCATCAAACGCCGTTCCTCCCTCTTCAACACTTCCCGGATCGATCACCTCTATGAAGATCTCCATACCCCGCATCCCCACTTCATCCTGCACTATGGCGACCTGACCGACTCCTCGTCGCTCATTCACATCGTGCAGAAGGTGCAGCCGGATGAGATCTATAACCTTGGCGCGCAGTCTCACGTCCAGGTCTCCTTTGAACAGCCCGAGTACACCGCCGACGCCGACGCCATTGGCCCGCTGCGCCTGCTGGAGGCCATCCGCATACTCGGTTTGGAGAAGAAGACCAGATTCTATCAAGCCTCCACGTCGGAGCTCTACGGCCTCGTCCAGGAGATTCCGCAGCGCGAGACCACGCCCTTCTATCCGCGTTCGCCCTACGCCGTCGCCAAGATGTACGCCTTCTGGATCTGCGTCAACTACCGCGAAGCCTATGGCATCTACGCCTGCAACGGCATCCTCTTTAACCATGAGAGCCCCCTGCGCGGCGAGACCTTTGTGACCCGCAAGATCACACGCGGTCTAGCCCGCATCAAGGTCGGCCTCCAGGAAGCCCTCTTTCTCGGCAACCTTGACGCCAAACGCGATTGGGGTCATGCCCGCGATTACGTCGAGATGCAGTGGCTCATGCTCCAGCAGGACAAGCCTCAGGACTACGTCATCGCCACAGGCGAGCAGTTCAGCGTGCGCGAGTTCGTCAAGCGCTGCGCCAAAATGCTGGAACTCGATCTTACTTGGAGCGGCAGCGGAATCGAAGAGAAGGCGGTCAACGCCAAGGGCGACATCGTTGTCGCGGTCGACCCTCGCTACTTCCGTCCCACCGAGGTCGAAACCCTTCTCGGCGACCCCTCCAAGGCCAAGCGTGAGCTCGGTTGGACTCCCCGCACACCCTTTGACCAGCTCGTCAAAGAGATGGTGGAGTCCGACCTAAAGGCCGCTCAGCGTGACGCTCTCGCCCTTCGCCATGGCTTCGACGCCTACAACGTCCGCGAAACCTAAGGCCTCATCCGCCCCCAGCCGTGTCGCAACGAACAAGGTTCCCCATGCCCACGCCTTACATGCCGCTTGACACCCCCATCTACATCGCCGGCCATCGCGGACTCGTGGGCTCTGCCATCCACCGCGAGCTCATGCGCCTTGGCTACACCAACCTCATCGTGCGTACCCACGCCGAGCTCGACCTTCTCGACCCCACTGCCGTCCGCTTCTTCTTTGAGCAGACCAAGCCAGCCTTCGTCGTTCTTGCCGCCGCCAAGGTCGGAGGCATTCTCGCCAACAACACCTATCCCGCAGACTTCATCCGCCAGAACCTCGTCATCCAGGACAACATCATCGACTCCGCCCACCTCTCCAAAGTCGATCGCCTTCTCTTCCTCGGCTCCTCCTGCATCTACCCCAAGCTTGCCCCACAGCCTATGCCGGAGTCCTGTCTGCTGACCGGCCCGCTCGAGCCCACCAATCGCCCTTACGCCATCGCCAAAATCGCCGGCATTGAGATGTGCTGGAGCTACAACCGCCAGTTCGGCACCCGCTACCTCGCCGCCATGCCCACCAACCTCTACGGTCCCGGAGACAACTTCGATCTCAACAACTCCCATGTCCTGCCCGCCCTCATCCGCAAGACTGCCGAAGCCATCGCCGCCGGCAAGAAGGAACTCGTCGTCTGGGGCACCGGCACGCCGCGCCGCGAGTTCCTCTACTCCGACGATCTTGCCCAGGCCTGCGTCTTTCTCCTCAACCTTGACGAAGCCACCTACTCCACCCTCCTCACCGCGGACGAGCCCCCGCTCATCAACATCGGCGTGGGCGAAGACGTTACCATCCGTGAACTCGCTGAAACTGTTGCCCGCGTCCTCGGCTTCACCGGCACCCTTACTTTCGATACGACTAAGCCCGATGGCACTCCTCGCAAGCTCATGGACGTCACCCGCCTCCACACTCTAGGCTGGCACCACACCACCTCCCTTGAACAGGGCATTCACCAAGTCTGGCACCTGGTCCAACCCGCTCTCGCCGGTCTTACAAGTTAGCTGCTTTAGCCTTACTCGTTTGATGTAGGAAGGAGTCCGCTTGGGAACTCTACGACTTGTCCTGGCGCTTTGCGTTGTATTGGCTCATGTGGAAAGTATAGGGTTTCAGTTTGGTGTTGGAGGCGGCACCGCGGTTCAGTGCTTCTATATCTTGTCCGGGTTCTTTATGGCCCTGATCTTGAACGAAAAATATACGACCTCAAAGCAAAACGGCTTGTTTTTTAGCAACCGTTTCCTTCGCCTCTTTAGTATGTATTGGTTCTTTTTGGCGATCAACCTTGTGCTATCTGGAATGAATTGGCGTGTTCATCATGCTGGTACATTAGCCAGAATCAATGAGGTTCTTCCAGAACTGAGCTTCTTGGACCGCGGCTCCTTATTCTTCTCCAATGTCTTTATCCTGGGTCATGATTGGCTTGACTTTTTCCAATTAGGTTCTCACGGCTTTGTCCTTCCGGCCGATCTGCACAGTTTTAACCCCTTTGTCGCAACTCTCTTTCTTATCCCACAGTCGTGGACCCTTGGCGTTGAACTCACCTTTTATCTTATGGCGCCCTTCCTTCTGCGGAAGAGGCCTGCCGTACTCCTGACGCTGGCATTGCTCAGTAGCCTGCTGCGGGCCGTCGCGGTTCATTATGGATACGGTGGAGGCTACTGGTTCAACGGTTTCTTTCCCTTTGAATTAGGCATGTTCCTTTGGGGGGCACTCTCCTACAAAGCGTATGCACGCTGGTTCCAGAACAGACACTTCCGGCTCTTGCCTCTTATGGCATTGCTCCCCATCGCGGTCGTGCTTGGCTCTCCTCTCTTTTCTCACGGTGAAGAGCGGTTCTTCAGCATCGACCATATGATCCTGTACATCGTCATCTCTCTCGGTCTTCCGGCGCTCTTCACGTGGACAATGAGAAACAGATGGGATCGTGCCATCGGCGAGCTCTCTTATCCGGTTTACCTGTGCCATGAGATGTTTATCGCGCCATTTGGCCGAAGCGCCTATCTGACCGCCCATCCACGGCTTCTTGCCCTTACGGTCATCCTGGCGTCATGTGGCTTATCTGCTTTGGTGGTCCGCTTCATCGACGTGCCCATCAACCGTTTCCGCGAAGCGCGGGTGCGGCGGTTTAAATCAAGAACTGTGCGTAGTTTCAAAAACGACGCCTCCGCCGAAACAGCCTAAGGCTACTTGGAGCGCACCGTCCGCCATCTCTCCTGGAGCAGCCATCCTACGAAGAGAGTGTTGGTAATAAGGTAACGCTTCCACAGACGCCTGGGATCCTTCAATAGGCGGTAGACCCACTCCAAACCACCTCGCTGCATTAACCCCGGGGCGCGATTGCGGCTTCCAGCTAGAATATCGACGGCCTGGCCAACAGCAAGAAGCACGGTGGCATTCAGCCTTGACCTGTGCTCATAGATCCATCTCTCCTGCTTCGGACAGCCAAGGCAAACCCAGACAATCTGCGCTTTGCTCTCGTTGATCATCCGGCAACACGCTTCATCTTCCTCAGCGCTCAGGCTTCTAAAGGGAGGAGAGTGAAAGCCCGCAATCACAATGCCCGGACACTGCTCTTCAAGAGTCCGAGCCGCCTCGAGCGCAATGCCCGGCGCGCCGCCATAGATGAAGTGCGAATACCCCAGTTTGACTGACTCTCGGCAGAACTCAGGCATGAAATCCGGTCCGGGAACATGATCGACCTCACCGGGAAAACGGCTCTTTCCCAGCCACGAAACTGGCCGTCCATCTGGACAATTCAGATCGGATGCTTGGAGCATCTTCATCAGCGCCGGGCTTCTCTTGGCCTCGACGATCAAATGCACATTGGTGAAGGTGACAAAGCGGCCCGCGATGCCTTCTTCTACGAAGGCATGTACAGCGTCCAAAGCAGTTTTCATCGTGAGGCGCGCGATGGGAACGCCCAACACAGAAAAGGTTTGAGTCGATGTCTTGATTTCAACGGGCATAAAAAGGCTTACTCAATGACGGAAGCAATAAGATGATTGCATGTGCAATCGAAAGCAACGTCTTCTTCAGAAGCGAGCCTGGTTGTTGCTTCAGATTGTAAACATGTCGCTGTACAGCGCTGTACGAATTCTGTGAGACGCTGACCCATCTCTGATGAAGTCGGGTGACGGTCGTTTTGTCCGGAAGTCCGACTCTGCAGAGAGGGAGAGATAACCAACAGCCGAATGATGATCTGAACGCGGTGAGTTGCTCGAGACTCGCGTTCTAAAGATTGTAATTTCTTGTTCAATTCAAGTATAGACTCCGCGGAGAGGGACGTACATACCTAAGCTGTAGCAATAAAACGTTCGGATCACTCTCCATGCCGCTATTGTTGCAGCCCCTCCGGCAATCAAACGCTTATACTGAGCCCTGGGGATCGTCAGACTTATCGTCTGATCCATGACCCATCCGCCCTTGGGTGCGTGTTGTTCTCTGCAAAACCGCTTACTACGTTTGTGCTTTCAAGAACAGACCGGAGTTGGCGGGACAGTCCGGAGTGAGCTGCGCTTCGGCTACATCTGATCGGCAGCACGGAGCCAACTTCCGTCTGGCCAAGAGTGACCGCTAGCGCGAGCCAGAGATTGAAAGGAAATGATGAGGAAGCGGACCGATATCCTGGTCGTGGGACAGACCCCCCCTCCCATTCATGGGCAGGCCGTCATGATCAGAGAGTTCTTGAACGGCGAATACGCAAGTTTTACGCTGCATCACGTACCATGGGACTTTTCTGTCACGATTGCGGATGTAGGAAAGTTCCAGGTACGCAAGCTTCTCCACATGATAAGCACTCTGCGGAGCATCCTGGTTGCGCGTTTCAGGAACCGTGCTGAGGCAATGTACTTCCCGCCCACTGGGCCTCATCTGTTTTCTATTCTGCGGGACGTCTTCCTGCTGCTTGGCAGCCGCTGGCTCTTCCGCTACACCATCTTTCACTTCCATGCGGCCGGGCTCATGGAGATCTATCCTCGGCTTCCCTGGTTCTTCAAGCCTCTCTTCAACCTGGCGTACGGCAAACCGGACCTTGCCATCGTGCTTACGAACGAGGATGGCCGCACCCTGTCCCACCTTCAGCCGGGCAGGATCAGTGTCATACCTTACGGAATTCGTGACCAATCTGAAGCAGTGCCTGCAATCCTTGAAAGAGGAGAGTCGCCCAGGATTTTCTTCATGGGCGTCCTTTGCGAAGGCAAAGGCGTGCTCACGCTCCTTGATGCGTGCGCTGTTTTGAAAAAGTTGGGCGTAAGCTTCAGGGCCACCTTCGCGGGAGCATTCCAGACGCCCGCATTTCGAGAAGAGGTCGAGCAGCGTATCAGCACACTGGATCTTGCTGACGTGATTGACTTCGCTGGCGTCGTATCCGGAGACACCAAGGC
Organism: uncultured Acidobacteriaceae bacterium; assembly: GCA_964246715.1. Lineage (GTDB taxonomy): Bacteria > Acidobacteriota > Terriglobia > Terriglobales > Acidobacteriaceae > Edaphobacter. The sequence goes on from CAXTRZ010000005.1 coordinate 6,072, forward strand.
GGCGCAGTTTGCGGCAGCGGACATTTTCTGCTTTCCAACCCACTATCACGCGGAGAGCTTCGGCGTGGTACTGATTGAAGCCATGAGCTTCGGGCTTCCGATTGTCACAACCCGCTGGCGTGGTATTCCGGAGGTGGTCGGAGAGACCGGAGAGGGAGCAGTCCTGGTGGAACCGAGACAACCCGAACTGCTCGCTCAGGCGCTCATCCCTTTGCTCGAGCAGGAAAGTCTGCGGAGATCCATGGGCGCCCATAATCGAGAGCTGTACCTCAACAGGTACACGCTGGACCGTTTTAGAAGGCGGATGGAGCAAGAAATTGGCCAAACAGTGGGCTCATCATCGGCTCTGGCTGCGTCCGCCGAAGCCGTCAGTAAAGGCTCTGCCTGATGCCGATGGTATATACTTGAGCCTTACACGCTAGCGTACGAGAGGTTCGTGAGATGCAGATTCCTCTCCCACTCACTCACGTCGATGATAAGCCTCCCACTTCCCTCTGATGATGAAGTGACGCTTATTCTCTCCAATCCAAAGGTACGTAATGTCGACCTCAGATCCGGCAAGAACGAATGGGACGCTAACCAAACAGAACATAGAGGAGCTTAGACTCGCTGATATCGTTCACTTTGCGCGGCGTTGGAAGCTCCTCTTCCTGGCAGGCGCTCTCTTGGGATTGGCCTGTGGCGCTTTCCTTTATCTTCGCGCCCCTCGTCTCTACACGGCAGTGACCACGGTCGAACTCAATAAAGATTCCTCCAGTGGATTAGGAATTCAGGATCTCTCCGGCATTGCGTCTACAATCGGCGCTGGGGCCGAGTTTCAGACGGACATGATGACTGATCAGGTCGTGCTGGCCAACGACCAGACCGCATTGACGGTGATCTCCGATCTGAATCTGATGAGTGAGCATCCTTACTCAGACATCCCAGAGGGCAAGCTCCATGCCGTTTATCTCCGCGAACAAGGTATGCCGCTTGAGCTTGCCAGCTTTACGCGAGAGCGAGCGCTTGCAATCTTCCGTGGCGGGTTGAGAATCAACATCGTCAAGAACACACGGCTGATGGCGGTCTCATACACTGACGTCGATGGCGTTCGCGCAACCAAAATTGCAAACGCAATCATTCAGGCTTATCTGAGAAACCATACCGAGGCGCGTTATCAAGCTACCTCCAGGGCTTCAGAGTGGCTGACCCAGCAGCTTCAAGGCCTGAAGAAGAAGGTTGAAGACAATCATAAGAAGGTAAGTTCATTCCAGCAAAGTACGGGGGTCATGTCGAGCGACGCGCCTACCTCAGCCAAAACCGGCGGGGCGGGATTTGCTCCTGATGAATCGCGCAGCACCGCTGCTCAAAGATTGATGGCGCTCAATGCCGAGTTGAGCCGTGCTGAGGTCGCTCGCATTCAGCGTGAGGCGGTATACCGTCTCACCGCCACCACCCGCTCTGATGTCATCCTGGATGCCGCGGGAACGAGCCTCGCGGACAACGCGGACAACATGGAAGGCAGCGTGCTAGCCATCAACGCCAGGAATGTGCAGTTGCTGCAGAGCCTCCGGGAGCAGAAGTCTGCTCTGGAAGTTCGTCTGGCTGCGGACAGGGTCAAGCTAGGTCCGCAGTATCCTTCTGTCCTCGCGCTGCAAAAGGAGATTGATACCCTCTCCGCTCAGGCGCAAGACGAAGCGCGAAGGATCAATGGACAAGCGAAGGCGGACTACCTCCTCGCCAAGGCAAATGAGGATGCCATCCGCAAGAGCGTCGATGAACAACAGCAGGCAGTCTTTGCCTTGGGAAGCAGCCTCAGTGCGCTCTCCTTTCTGCAGCAGGAGGAGAATACCAGTCGCGGACTTTACCAGGACTTGTATACCCGCCTGGAGGAAGCCAACATTGCGGCAGGGGTAAAGTCCACTGACATGGAGGTGGTTGATCCTGCGCGGACGCCAAGCCATACCTCATCTCCGGTGCTGCGCACAAGTCTGGCGGGCGGCTTGGGAGCTGGCCTTACGTTAGCTGTTCTGCTGGCGCTTATTCTTCATCTGCGCGATCATTCGTTGCGGACGCCAGAAGAGTTTGAGGCCATCTGGCACGTCCCGCTCCTCGGCTTGGTCGCCAAATTCGACTCGTCCAAGAGTGCGAAGGGAAGTCAGAAGGGGCAGGCGGCTTCACCCCTTCAGGAACAGGCTTGGATCTTGAATGCGCCGAAGTCGCAGGTCTCAGAGGCCTACCGGAAGATCCGAACATCCATCCTCCTTTCCATGGCGGATTCTCCGAAGGTCATTCTCTTTACAAGCGCTTTGAGCGGAGAGGGCAAATCTACCACAAGCTACAACCTTGCAATTGCATTTGCTGTGCAATCCGCGCGAGTTCTGCTGATTGATGCTGACATGCGGCGTCCGACCATCAAACACAAGACTGGACTCGGCGGCAAAGCCGGCTTGAGCGACCTCCTGGCAAAAAACCTTCCAGTAGAAGAAGTGATTCAGCATCATCCAACCATTGAGAATCTCTCCATCATCGTCGCGGGGACGATTCCGCCTACGCCCGCAGAACTGCTCGGCTCAGTTCAATTCCGAGATCTGATCACTCGATTTCGAAGCGAGTATGACTTCATCTTTATTGATACTCCGCCTGTCCTTCTTGTTACCGATCCGCTTCTGATCGCGGGCTCGGCCGACGGTATCGTGGTCGTGACCCGCGCCGGCGCTACAACACGTCACGTACTTACCGCTCTTGGCTCAGCGCTCTCCAAGCCTAATCTGCGTGTCTTCGGATACATTCTGAACGGAATGGACGCCACTCAGAGCGGCTACGGGTATGGATATGGTTACGGCTATGGCAGCAATGCCTACTACGAAGAGAACGAGACAAAGTGAGGGGCATCTTGACTAAAAGCGCTGGAACAAAGATCCTCATCGCTCTTACGGCACTCTCTATTTCGCTGGCTGAAGCCAGCCGGACCGCGGTCGGTCAGACATCAGCCGTGTTGAACTCCAACGTCGAACAGACCATTGGGACCTCCTCTCGCGGACACAGTGCGGTCTCTTCCACGGGCGGGCCCACAGCGCTTCCTGATGACTACTCGCAACTGCGGCTGGAGCCATCGTCAGAGCTCTCCTTTGATGTATTCGGAGTGCCGGAGCTGAGCGAGTTGCTCAACGTCGATGAGGTTGGCAATCTGATGGTGCCGCTCATCGGCAACGTCTATGTCGCGGGCTCAACCCTGCGTGAGGCTGAGACTCAGATCGGCAAGCTCTTGGTAGAGCGTCAAATGCTTGTCGCTCCAATCGTGAGTCTTAAGCTGGTTGCTTATGCAAAGCAATCGGTGACGGTCGCCGGTGAAGTCCAGGCGCCTGGAAAAGTTCAACTGCTGGGTCCAAGACCGGTGCTCGACGTGATCGCGCAGGCAGGTGGAGAGACTACGGCCGCAGGGGGCGAAGTGGAGATTCGACACTCGGAGAATGGCGCCCCCGAGAGCGTGCAAATGATCGAGTATGCGATTGGTAAAGATCCTACTGCCGCCCAGAAAGCAATGGTCTACCCAGGCGACCACATCTACGTGCGTCGCGCCGGCGTTGTCTATGTGCTGGGCGCCGTATCCAGGCCCGGCGGCTATCTGATGGTGAATGGGGGTAAGTTGACCGTTCCTCAGGCAATCGCTCTCGCTCTTGGAACCACGCAGGTCGCCTCCAACAAGGAAGCCGTAATCGTTCAAATGCGGGACGGCAACATCGTCAAGACCGCTGTTCCGCTTAAGGATCAGCAGACAGGGAATGCGGCGCTCACGTATCTTGCTGATGGCGACATGCTTTACATCCCCACCAGCAAGATCAAAGCGGCCCTCGTCAATTCACAGAATGTAATCAGCGCCGCGGCTTCTGCTGGCATCATCTCGGGCCTGCAGCGTTAGGCCTCGCAGAGTATTCCCCCGGAGAAAGGGATGAGAATCGGATTTGCGAGCGCCGTTTCGCTGAAACGTCTGGCACACCTCGTGGATGGAGGTGATCGCCTGCCTTCCACCTACAGCTTCAACCCGGCAAGCGATTGGGTTAAGGAGCTGCTCGCGCGTGGACACCAGATAACGCTCTACACCACAGGATTCGGAATGACTGGCCCACAGACCTTTCGCGGTGATCAACTCACCATCCGGGTAGCGTCTCAGCGCTCCCGGGGAACGGGCCGCGATTTCTTCGCACCCGAACGGCGCCAGATGACGGAGATGATGCAAGAGGACCAGTGTCCCCTCATCCACGCCCATTGGACCTACGAATTCGCTCTAGCCGCTTTGGCGAGCGGCCTGCCGACGCTCATTACCATTCACGATCTTCCCTGGAATGTCTTGCGCTACTTTAGAGACCCATATCGCGTTGTTCGACTTCTCATGGCATACCAAGTCGCTCTGCGCGGCAAGCACTTCACCGCCGTTTCCACTGATGCGGTCAATCACTTCCGGCGATACATGAAGCCGGGTGCGGCCATCACGATGGTTCCAAACGGTCTTCCAGAGAGTTTCTTCGCCGCTGGACGTGATATTGCGATAAGGCCGGGATCTGACCTGCGCTTTGCTACAATCCTGCAGGGATGGTCGGCCCGTAAGAATGCAAGCGCGGCGTTGGAGGCCTTCCAACTGGTTCGCGCCCGTTTGCCGGAGACGACGCTGACCATGATCGGATCCGACTACGGTCCAGGCGAGGCTGCCGAGCAGTGGGCCAAGGCAAAGGGCCTGAACGCTGGTGTCCGCTTTATCGGGTTAATGGCGTATGAAGAGCTGCTCAACCACGTGAAAACGGATGTGGACGCTCTGGTTCACCCCTCTCTCGACGAGTCGTTCTCCATGGCCGCCCTGGAAGGCATGTCTCTCCGCAAGCCTGTGATTGCGGGTAAAGATACGCCCGGCATCCGGGAGGTGTTGGCCTACGGACAGGCGGGAATGCTGGTCGATATGAAGGACCCGGCAAAGATCGCCGAAGCCATGTGCCAACTAGCGCTTGATCCGGAGTACCGTCGGACACTGGCGGATCGAGCCTATGAACGTGCCTGCACGCACTACAAGACCAGCGATGTCATTGATCAATATGAGAGTCTCTACAGGAGCATTCTCGCATGTTGACCATTGCAATCGGCCTGACCGCCCTCACCAGCCTGATCGTATTTTCGTACTATCTGAGCTCTCACGTCGTCTTTGGATGGTATTGCTTCCTGGTGGCCAACACCCTGGGTTTTGCCCTGGGTTACGGCGGGACCGGTGTCGTCGGAATCAATCTCAATCCGGCCGATTTTGTGAACCTCGCCCTCCTGATCGCGGGGGCGATGCGCTTTTCAGTTCGATTCAAACTTTCTGGAGCGGTGCGGCTGGTTAGCGCAGTCTTCTTCTTTGTTTACCTCTGCAGCTTGGTACGCGGAATGTTCCTCTATGGCTTCTTCCCTCCCACAAATGAGTCGAGAGGGTTTATCGGAGAGATTCTAGGCATGCTGTACCTATCCACCATGCCCACAGACTCCGAGACGATCCGAAAGATGACGAAGGCCTTCATCTGGTTTGGAGGTGCCCTGGTCGGAATTGCAACCCTGCATTACCTCGGCTTCCAAGTCGGGCAGGATGAAGCTGCGATCTTGGGCGATGAACGCAATCGTGCAGTCCCGTCCTCAGCAGCACAGGCAATTGCCATTGCATTCCTTCTGAGCTTGGGATGGATGTCCTACTACAAAGTTTCCAAGTGGTTCAGACTGTTGCCTCCACTCTTTGCAGGCATGGTGATCGTGCTTCAACATCGGTCGGTGTGGAACGTGATGCTTGCCTGTTCCCTCGCCCTGTTCTTTATTGATTTCCGGATGTTGAAACGTCTGGCACCGGCTGCGATTCTGGCTGGCGTCATGAGCTTGGGGTTCGCGATCAGCATCTATGGCTCGTCAGATAGAGCCTCCGATTTTCTGGAGTCCAGTGCTTCCGATACAGGCACGTGGGACTGGCGCGTCCGCACTTGGAAGGAGCTGATCGCTGATCAAAATCAGGATTTCGTCTGGGTCCTCATTGGCAGGCCGTTGGGTTCACCTCTCTATCACTATGACCAGGGCGTATATGAGGCTGTAGGCCCTCATAATGACTACGTCGCACTCTACCTGAACTTTGGGCTCGTTGGTGTAGGCTCTTTCCTCATCTTTATGTTCAGTCCCTTACTCCCTTTGCTTAAGAAACAGCGGAGGAATCCGATGAGCCTCTTTCCATCGGCGTCATCGTGGTATCTGGTCGTGATTGGCGTCATGGTCTATGACATCACCTACCAAAACAACCAGACGGGCAGTATCTTGCTGGGAATTGCCAATGCGTTAGCTCTCGCTCCGGAGCAGGCGGCGGACCCCATTGCGCAGGAACTCTCCGAGCCTGCTCAGACCATGGGCTACCTGCTGCCGGGCTAATGCAGAAGCCATACGTACCACGACGTCTCGGCACAGAACAGCGGCATCGATAGAAACCTATGCTTGTCCACACTGAAACAACGGAACTGGAGAGGACGATCCCGCCCAGTAGCTCGAATCGCCGCCTGCGAGTTCTCGTCTCTGCCTATGTCGCCTCGCCCTTGCGGGGAAGCGAGCCGGCCGTCGGTTGGCAGATTCCCATCCGGCTTGCACAGCATCATGACATCATCCTGATGTATGCCAGTGACAACGGCCACGTGGATCAAAGGCACTCCAACGAGCAGTGGCTCGCAGAGCACGAACAGATCCCAGGGTTCACCCTCTTTCCAGTCGATCAGCCCCCCATTGCGAGATTCTGGTTCAGGGTCCACGATCTGGGTTTTTGGCCCGCTTACTATTGGGCGTATAAGGCTTGGCAACGGCAGGCGGCGCGGCAGGCCCGGCACTTGTCTGAATCGGCGCCCTTTGACATCCACCATCAACTCAATATGATTGGTTTTCGCGAACCCGGATACCTCTGGACGTTGCCCGGAAGATTTGTCTGGGGCCCCGTTGGCGGTGCCGCGAACACAGGCTGGAGCTATCTCACGGCCATGAGCCTGCGTGGACGTGTCTTCTTCGTCTTTCGCAATCTGATCAACCGGTGGCAGAGGGCATTCCCAGGCCGGTCAAGACGCGCCGGGCTACGTGCGAGCCACGTCTGGGCAGTAGATCGCGAAGCCCAGGCCATGATGAAAACGTGGGGTGTTCCCTCAGAGCTGCAGCTCGAGTCTGGAACAATCCCCCAACCCTCCACTCGGGTACGGACGCGCGATACAAGCAGGCGTCTCAAGGTGACTTGGAGCGGTCTTCACATCGCGCGCAAGCAGTTGCCTATCCTGCTTGAAGCCCTCGCCCGGCTTCCGGCACAAGAGCAGCCAGAGCTTACCGTGCTCGGAAGCGGACCCGAGACCGAAAGCTGGAAGCAGTTGGCGGTAAAGTTAGGCGTAACAGAGATTCAGTGGACCGGTCAGCTTGCCCACGCGGAGGCGCTCGCCGTCATGCAGCAGTCGGATGTCTTTGTCCTGACCAGCGTCCAGGAAGGAACGCCTCATGTCATCCTTGAAGCGCTCTCCTTCGGTATTCCGGTCATCTGCCACGACACCTGTGGCATGGGAACCGCCGTGACAGAAAAATGCGGCATTAAGGTGGAAGCACGCGGCCTGGAGTACAGCATCACAGCTTTTGCTGAGGCCCTTCATCGCCTCTGCGAAAATACGACTCTTCTTGAGCAGCTGAGCCGCGGCGCGCTCCTTAGGGCGCAGCAACTGACGTGGAGTTCCATTGCAGCAACCATGGCAGCTCAATACAACCGGGTAATGGAGGCCCATGACTGAAGCAGCGCTCAGCAACCCCCAAAAGGCCGAAGGCATACGACCCTACTATCCAGCCTTGGATGGACTGCGGGCCTGCAGCGTGTTCCTGGTCATCAACGCCCATACATTGGGACGCCCAGGCTTCCTCTTCTATATCCCAGGATGGCTCGGAGTCGATGTCTTCTTCGCGCTCAGCGGGTTTCTCATCACCATACTGCTGCTGAAGGAGTACGAAGCTTTTGATCGCGTGAGCATGCGAGCCTTTTACTTGCGAAGAGTCTTTCGCATCTTGCCTGTCTACTTCTGTGTTCTTGCAATCTACGTCGTTCTTAACGCGCATCGGGGAGGCGAGGGATGGATGCAGTTGAAACACGCGCTGCCGCTTTACTTCACCTTCCTCAACGAGTTTACCCACGCGCCATTTGACTTCACCTGGACCTTGGGAATTGAAGAAAAGTTCTATCTGCTTTGGCCGCTGCTCGGCTTTGTCCTGTTTCCGCGCAAGCGTCTGCTCGTGGCATCTCTCGTCTACATCCTGCTGCTTGCGATGATGCCCCTCTCGCTGCAGACCTCCCGCTGCTACTCCGGGCTGTTGCTGGGTTGTATCCTGGCAATCGTTCTACAGGGCCCCTACGCCGCAAAGGTGGTCAGGCGACTCGCAAAAACTCCAATACTCTTCCCGTTGATCCTGGTAGGCCTATGTTGTTACTTTGCCTCCAGTCATCCCAAAGCCGTCTTCTTCTTTGACCCCGCGATGATTCTTCTTATCGCTCATCTTCTCTCAAAACGAAGCGTTCTCACCAGGCTGTTGAGCAGCGCTCCGCTGGTTTGGATCGGCAAGCGATCTTACTCCATGTACCTCGTGCACGGCTTGTGTCTGGGCTTTGTCCAAGGGTACTTCTTGCCGGTCAGCGCCCCTCAGCATCTACTGATCGCTCTGACAGTGACAGGCTGTGCAGTATGCTTCGCGCACGTGCTCTACCTCGCCATTGAACAGCCGGCGCGTGCCATGGGCAAGCGAGTGATCGCTCACTCCGCAACGGCCTGAGCCGTTGAAACGTGTGGTGATCTGCTGAAGAGAGACATCCATACGTTGTAAACCGAGTCGCGATATGCAATGCGATAGGTAGCTGCTACCACAATCGCTGAGATACCGACAAGGATTAGTAAACGCACAACCGCGGCCAGACCCGCAAAGCCGGGGATACGGCTTTGAACGCAGTAAAGAACAACCCCCAACAAGCCGGAGCAGATCAACCCCGGCATCCAAGGCGCCAGCAGCGAGAGCATGGACGTGTGCAGCGAGCGGGAGCTCAACTTATGGAAACCCATGGTTCGCAACGCCTGCAAAATGACATAGACGATCGCAACGGCCATGGTTCCGCCCTTCGGTGCGAACAAAAAGATCAGCAAGCCGAACAAAACGCCAAAGATGACCTGCATGATGAACTTATGCCGGAACTGGCTTAGTATCTCCAATTGGATCGCAGGCAGATGGGATGAGGCGTCAAGCGCGGCCACCAGGCACAGGACCTGATACAGAGGAACAGCCGAAACCCACTGCTTGCCAAAGATGACCGGGATGATGGTTGGTGCGGCCACCGCCGCGCCCATGCACAGAGGCAGGATCAACGACATCAACTGCCGTTCGCTGTCGACCAGGATCTGTCGGCACTCTCCCAGGCTTCGCTCGGCGGCCCGGGCAATCGTCGGGTGGAAGACCCGCGTCAGCCCCATGGAGACGTTGTAGCCCGGCAGCGTACTCAGCGTCAGGCTTCGGTTATAAAGTCCCAACGCCGTGGGAGTAACGATCCGGCCCATGATGATCATGTCCAGTGAGCCGCCAAGTGCTTCAACGGTAGTTGTCACGGAGGCTTTTCCGCTGAACCCCGTGATGGACTCATAATCCTTCCGCCGAAAGGTCGGCTTCCAAGGGTGAGGGTAGACCACGTAATAAGCAATCGCTGTAATCAGCGGTTGGGATACGTTGCTGCCGACCAGAGCCCAGACTCCGTAGCCCTTGATCGCCATCGTCAGTCCGATCCCAAAGGTTGAAAGCAAATAACCCAGGAAATCGCAGATTGCTAGTTCGCGGATACGGAAGTCTCGGCGAAGCAATCCTCCGGAGACCGTGCTTACAGCCTGGAAGATCAGATTGAGCCCAAATCCGATCACGATCGGCGGAAGCCGCGGCTCGTGGAAATAACGGGCAAAGAGCGGAGAAAATGCCGCTAACAAAAGAAACCCGCCGCCGCCGGTCATCAACGCAAGTGAAAAAGCGGCCCGTATATTGCCGTCTGAGAGACCAGGCTTTTGCACGATCGCCCGGCCCATACCCAATTGGGTGAAGTATCCGGTCATGCTGTAACAGAGCATCGCAATGGCTGCTAGCCCATAGTCTGCCGGTTGCAGAAAGCGAGTGATGGTTGCGGATGCTATGAGCTGCATACCCGCTGTCGTGATGGTGGAGAGATAACTCCAACGTAGGTGCCCGTGCTGAGTATCGGTCATGGTCTACAGGACACAGGTGATGGCGGCAAATCGTCTTTGGAGCCCGGTTCCACGTACCATCTCTATCTTTTTTCCGGCCAAAGCCTGGAGGAAGTAAGTACTTTCAGATAGGGCGAAAGCGCATAAAAGATCCAGCGCCAGCCATAATGGCGGGTAATGTAAAGCAGCCACTCCGCCGGAGGCGCTCCCTTGGGAGACATCAGATGTTTCCACCGCAAAGACAGGGAGGACTTATCGTCGCGCCACGTCTTCTCCTGAGCATTATCCGCGCACTTACCGTAGTAGCCCGGAGCGACTACGATCCGGCAGCCTGCCTTCGCGGCGCGCAACCCATAATCCCAGTCTCCCAGCTGATGCTGGAAACTTGCATCCAGATTTCCAATCTCCTTCGCGATCGCTCGCGGAATGATCGTGAAGTTGCCGCTCACGGTGTCGCAGTTTAAAGGGGTGTCCTCGGACGGGTACACCGGCACCAGAAAAAACCTGAGCCCCTCTGCCTTAATGCGCCAACCCCCATAAGTCCAATGGTCCGTCTTGGGATCCCGCGTACTCCCGGTCACGATCGTGGGGCCTTCGTGCTCCTGTGCATCCAGCGCGCAGGTGATGATGCGGGAAAGAGCGTCTTCCTCCAAGAGGGTATCGTCATTGAACCACAGATACAGATCATGATCATCGGTCATCGCCTGTGCGAATGCACGGCGCATGCCGCCATTCCAGTAGAGCGAACCATTGCCTACGCTGACTCGAACCTCGGGAAACAGCTCTGAAACGGCCTCGCGGGTGCCGTCCTGGCTTGCATCATCCAGCAGATACACGGTCATATCGACCCGGTCGACTTCGCTTTGCTCATAAAGACTTTTCAGCGCAGATACTGTTAAAGCCTTGCGGTTGAAACAAGTCATAATAACGCCCAACGAGGTCTTCTTTTCGGTTGAAGAATTCATGTCCCTCGATTCCATTGGCTCAAGTGCCTGAAATGGCGGGCCGATCTTTGTAGTGGCACGAGACTGCATGAGTATTGTATTTTTTCAATGATACACCGTCACGAACAACTCGTTACTCAGCTTTGATCGCCCCGAATCACCGCTTCAATTGAAGAAGCCATCCGGGCGGCAATCACCTGCGGCGTCCACATCTCCATGGATTCCTGCGCGCGCTGAGACATCCACTTCCATCTCGAACGTTCGCCATCTAACACATCATGCAGGCATCGTGTAATATCGGCTGCGCTGGCTGGATCGAAGAGCCATCCATTTTCTCCCTCTTGGATCAGCTCAAGACAAGCCTGCGCATGAATGCTGCCAAGCACGGGAAGTCCGGCGCTCAGCGCTTCGTTGACCACCATACCCCATTCGTCGCCCAAAGTGGGGAAGGCGTAAAGCGAAGAGCTGCGATAGAGCTGTGACACCTGCTCCGTGCCCAGATGCCCCAGAAACTTCAGCGTGAGGTTGGGCGGTACACTCAGCGCCTCCAGCCTCTCCTGCTCCGGGCCTTCTCCGGCCAGGACAAACTCAACCGCCTCCGACGGATGTTCTGCACACCACTCTGCCAAAGCCACCGTAAAAGGCAGCAGCCCTTTCCGCTCAATCAACTGGCCGATGGTGACAATGCGCAGCAAACCATCGCGCGGCGGTAAGCGCTCACCCTGATACGCCGCATTGTCTGTGACATACGGGATGAAAAAAACTGGCTTCGCATACCCAAACTCGCGCAGATAGGCTTCTCCGTCGGCGCCGTGAACGAAACATGCGTCCGCCATGCGCAGGATGACGCGACGAAGCGCAATGCGAACTTTGCCCCGCGTCATCTCGGTACGCCTTGAGAGCGTAGCCCACAGAATCAGTCTCGTCCGCCGGTTCAGCAGCCGGTACAGGCAGGCAAACACGGTGCGCACGCCGAACTCATGGGTCAACACGATCTCCGGCCGGTACCTCCAAAGTTGGTAGTAGGTGTCGTAAGGAATCTGGATGTGACTGACGTCCTGATAACCCAGAGCATTGACAAAATGCCGCGTCCATCGAAACGAGTGCTGCAGCGTAACGTTCAGCGTCTTCCAGTCAATTGGCTGCTTGCGGTCAGGCTCATTCTCAGCTGAGAGGAACATCCGCAGCTCACTGGTGTAGGGTGCAAACGCTTCCAGCAGCGCAACCCGGTGCGGCAACAAGATGTTCGTCAGGAACGCCACACGCCGGGTTTTCGTACCGGCTGACCCCGGAATCTGCATGGCCCGCAAATCCGGCTCCAGGCGCGGAGGAGTAGGTATCTTCGTCATCTACGGCTCGCCTTTCCAGACCCGGAGACAGGTGGCAAAAGCCCGTCGGAAGACCACCCTTGCCTCCAGATTTTCAAGCATCCAGGCTCGCCCTCCCCTGCCCATCTCGGCAATCTCCTCCAGCGGTAGACCCCGCAAGTAGACGGCGATATCCAGAATCTCATTCACGGAGGACCCATGAAAGAGCCCGGGCACGTTCTTAAAAAGCGTGTCATATCCACCATGAGTCGAGGTGATGAAAGGAACACCGGAGGCCAGTGCGATCGGCAGTCGATCCGAAAAGTAAAACGTATAGTCCGGATAAAAATCCCAGATAACCGACATCCGGCACTGCTGGATCAACTCGCGCTGACCTTCATAAGGGAACGGGCCTTGTCCGTTTGTGCCAGCCGGAAATCCATACCCGAAGCTCGCGTAACGGTCGCCAAAAAGCTGCGTCAGCCCCCGTGCAATCGCCACACGCCGGTCGGATTGTGGCTGCTTGATGACCCTCCACTTCTTGGGGATTGTTCCCAGCATGATCGCATCGTATCTGCTCCCCAGCCTGCCCGGTTCGGCCGGCTCGGCAAACCGTTCCCGATCCACGGAGCTTGGACAAAAGTAGAAGTGCGGATGATCCCGAAGTTCCTGCCAAAGCCAGCGCCCCGCGCCAAGCCCCACCGAAAAGAACATGTCGCAAAAACGGTACAGTATCTTCTGTGAGCCGAAGATCGGCTTATACAGCCGGTCGGAGGGATCAGCCTCATGGTAGACCACCAGCGGATTGCTCCCGCAACCGCGGATCTCGGGCAAGATCTTCGCATCGAGCGGGAAATCCTGCGGGTGTTGCCAAAACAGAATATCCGGCTGAAAAGCGCGGACCGCTTCCACCAGCGCGCGGTTGGACCGCTCTTTCTTGCCATCTGTCTTGTAGTCGGCCAGGTAGCTATAGACACTCAACTCCCGGATGGTGCCGTCTTCCGCCATCTCTTGAAAGGCTGCGCGTCCTCCAATCTGCGTGCTGCGCTGATCCACCTTCGATTCATTCGGCAGATAAAGCACTCGGGGCGCAGCGCCCATCCTGCCTTCGCTTCTTGGTAAGGGAGACACAGTCCTCTTTTCTCGCGAACGCCTCCCCTTGCGGCTGAGGCGCGCTCTCCTTCGGAGTGTACATTGCTGATTGAGATTGCTTCTAGTAAACTCTTCCCATCACCCCACTGAGGTCAATGTGAAATTCGTAGTCGCGCGCCGCATTGGCCGGATGGGGGGATTGGGCAACGAGCTATTCTCCTGGTCGAAGGGCTGGATCGCAAGCCAGGTGCTGAAAGCCAAGCTCGTGGGGCCATCCTGGGGACTCAAAAAGTACAAGTATCACCGGAACTTCGGCACCAGCCGCTTCGACTTCCTCGTGGAAGATCTGCTGGCCCATCTTCCCCGCTTCAGCTTTACGGAAGAGGATTACCGCAGAATCGGCGAGATTGATTTCCGCCGTTCCATTGAGGTCTACGCCGCCGAGCATGGCCTCCATGAGAGATCATCCTTCATCCTCACCGTGGAAGGCATGTACGGAGGATACCCCGCGATCAGCAGCGCCCGGCCCTTCATCCTTTCAAACCTCTTACGCAGCAAGGATACGCTGCAAAACATCCAGGACTGTAGCTCGACTCTGGACGCACGAAAGCTCTTCATCGCCGTTCATTTCCGGGCTGGAAAAGACATGCGGACCCTGGCTGCCGGCGAGTCTGCTCGCGGCAAGTTCAACATCCTGATCCCGGTTGACTGGTACATCAAAACCTGCGATCGCTTACGCGCAGAGCTTGGCGACCAGATTCAATTCCGCATCTTTACGGATCGCGGCGGCCCTGATTTTGATCGTCTTGTGGAACGCTTTAACCCGGGCCAGACAAAACAGTCCGGCCTTACAGAGGTAAGCGACCTGCTGCTGCTGGCGCAGGCAGATCTTTGTATCAGTTCGGTCTCCTCCTACAGCCTCATGGCGATCTTCCTCTCCGGCAATCCCTACATCTGGTATGAGCCGCAGCTCGTCCACGCGAATGGCGGATATAGCATCTGGGGCCATGAACCCGCACAAATGCTTCCAGGCGGGCTCACGTTTCAGAATCATGCTCGCGCGCAGAGGCTGTCGGCGGAGGAGGTAGGCGAAACCGTGAAAGGCTTTCCAGTCGGCGTGGAAGGTCGTATTCCCGCCCCGCTCCTCGCCCGACTGCGAAAGACCTTGCTGCAAAAAGACTCCCCACTCAACCTCCTTGAATACGGCGTCGTGCCGGAGTGGGTCGCCCAATCGTGACGAATGTGCTCTCGCATTGCGGAACTCGAGCGCCCCGCAAGCACCTTCGTCAATCTCGCCCTTGGATGATCGCGGTTCCGGAGACAAGGCGTACCCATGGCAACTAAACGCAACTTCGGCCTGGATCTTTGCAGGGCCAGCGCCATCACCGGTGTCTTCCTCGGCCATGCAGTCTCCATCTTTTCGCGCCTCCTCACCTTCCTGGATCTATTCTTCGTCCTCTCGGGGTTTCTCATCGGCCGGGTGTACTTCCGCTCCGTACAGGATGGAACCTTCACCTTTCTCAACTTTTGGACCTCGCGCTGGTGGAGAACACTCCCGCCTTATCTGGCCGCCTTGGGCATCTATGTGCTCAGCCGGCTTTGGGACCCACGGAACGTACCCATCAGTTGGCATTACCTGTTCTTCCTGCAAAACATTACCTGGGAGGAAGGCTTCCCGCAGTCTTGGAGCCTTTGCGTAGAGGAGCACTTTTACATCGCCTTACCCATCCTTGCCTTGGTGGGGATGAAGCTCTTCGGCCGTCACAGCCCTCTTTGGACCCTGCCCATCTTGTTTCTTCTCCCCTCATGCGCCATCGCACTCCTTATTCAGCATCACGGCGGCATCGCTCATGTACCCGTTCCATGGCGCGAGCTCAAGTGGACTCCCTTCTCCGCACAACCCTTGATCGCCGGCGTCTGGCTCGCGTACCTGTATGTGGAAAAGCCTGATTGGTTTCGCCAGGCGCGCACGCCATCGGTGTATCTCGCCGTCATCCTCCTGCCCATCATCTTCCTCATGCCGGGCTCTGGGGGGCCAGCATGGCTCGTGACCACTTACTCCCTGATCAAGGCCATCGGTTTCGCCGCCCTGCTTCGCATCGCCTTTGATCTGCAGTGGAATCCCGTCACAAGCCTCGGACAAGCAGCCAAGACTTTGGTCCGCGCCACCGCCATCACCTCATACAGCATCTATCTGATGCACACGTTGCTCATGTACACCGCGGGCAGGTACGTTCTGCTCTGGCATAAGAGCCCGCAAAAAACCCTCTTCATGATTGTGGCCATGGCTCTGCCATGCCTGCCCTTTTACTTCCTCTTTGAAAAACCCAGCATCGTCAGCAGAGACCGTTTCATGAAGCGCAAAGCAAGACCCGAACCTATGACCGTGTAGGCTGTGTTCCGCAGCCCTCAGCACCGCTTGTTTCTTCCAGCACCCGGCCGAGCCGCCCCAAGGAGCAGCTTTGATCACCGACCCCGCCGCAAGACCCCTGCAACACCTCGCCTACATCGACGCGCTGCGCGGGATAGCCGTGGTAAGCGTGGTGGCGGTTCACGTCGCCGGTGCCATTCCCCTCCGGGGCGCGCTGGGTCAAATCGCATCCTTCGGCGCCAAAGGGGTTCAGCTCTTCTTTCTCGTCAGCGCCTTGACGCTGATGATGTCCATGAAGAAGCGAACCTCCTTGGAAGACAGTCCACTCCGCAACTTCTTCTTGCGGCGGTTCTTCCGCATCGCCCCCGCCTTCTACCTGGTATTGCTCCTTTACTTGTTCGTGGGACGCTTCATGGATGCCCATGTAACCGGTATCGACCCTACCTCCGTCCCCCATGCCCTCCTGGTTGCCGCCTTCATGAACGGTTGGCGGCCGGACTGGATCAACGTTCCCATCGTTGGGCAGTGGTCCATCGCCATTGAGGTGCTCTTCTACGTGCTCCTGCCGTTTCTCTTTCCCTTCCTCACAACCTTCCGGAGAGCCGTACTGGGCTGGCTCTCGTCGATGCTGCTATATCTTGCCTCCTTTTACCTTGCCGCCAGACTGTGTGCCTTGGAAGGTTTCTCCGGGACACCCGTACTCGACTTCGCCTACTGGTGGCTTCCCAGTCAGTTGCCCATCTTCTTTTACGGGATCGGTCTGTACTTCATCCTCACGGAACGTATCAGCCTGTGGAGGGTCGTCGCGGCGTATCTTCCGGCTACCCTACTGATCCTCGTTGTCCATCGCTCCATCGGCACGGTGGGCCTCCTTCCGGTCGTCGGCTTGGCTCTCATGCTCTTCGTCGTTCTGGTGGCTCAGTATCAGTCCGCCCTCATCGTCAATCGCATCACCCGCTTTTTGGGCAAGATCAGCTTCAGTGTTTACCTCTTCCATCCGCTGGTCATCTCATGCGTGGAAAGGGTCGTCAATCCGCGCCTCTTTCCCAATGGCCTGCTCCGCTTCGGCTTGATCTACACGGCTGTTCTGGTGCTGGTTGCACCCATCGCCCAGTTAAGCTGGTCTCTCATTGAAAATCCCGGACAAAAGCTCTGCCGTTCTCTCATCCTCTGGTTGGACTCGCGCTCTGGAGCCTTGCAGACGGAGTAACCCGTCAGGATCAGGCCGCAGCGACAACTTCGCCAGGTAATCTTATCTGGACTAAAGCTCTTTACCCAAGTAGATGCGCTTCAGATGGTCGCCCAGGCGGATCGCAAACGCCACTGCCGTCAACGTGGGATTCGCATTGCCTCCAGTTGTAAAAATCGAGCTTCCGCTGACATATAAATTGTCGATCCCATGCACCTTGCAATCCCCATCCACCACACCCTCTTCCGGACTCGCTGACATGCGGGTCGTTCCCAGATGATGCGCGGAGGAGTTGAACTTCGACTTCTGCTGCTCCAGATGAGCCTTCAAACTAGCCTCGTCATAGAGCGCCGTGCCCGCCTCTGCCTTCTCATACCGATCCATGAGAACACGATGCGCTTCAACCACCGTTCTCACGTCAGACTCCACAAAGCGAAGATCGACCACCGCCCGGGGCGTGCCATGCGCATCGACTTGATCCGGAGACAGCGTAATCCGGCTCTCGTAGTTCGGCGTCTGCTCGGCCTGGTAGTACAGACCCCACTGCTTGCTGGTGCGGTCCGGCAGAATCGAAGGCAGCCTGCGGCTTCCGCTGAAGCGCGCCAGTCCAATGCGCCAGAGCGAAGGAATAATGCGCAGCCCGTCCCGCAGAAAGACCTGGAAGTGCTCGCGCACGCCGCGATCAGCAAGATAAGCCCGCTTTTCTTGCCACCCCTTCGCCTTGACCACCCGCAGCATGCTCTTGATCAGGAAGACCGCGGAGAACATGGCATCCCGATGTCCCTGCTCTTGATCAACTCGATCGAGAAAGAAGATGATGTTGCCGATCTGCAGCTTCCGTTGCGTGTCCGCGGTAAGCGTCCATCGTCTTCTGCAGTACACCCCGTCTTCATCCTGCTGATACTCAAACGATCGTGCGTAGGACGGTTTCGGCGAAAGCGTCGCATACGTTCCGTGAAGATGGCATTGGTAGTAGCGGCCCACCAGGTCTCTCTCATTGCCCAGCCCATTCGGGTGGTGCTCGCCGCGCGAAGCCAGCAACAATCGCGCATTCTCAATTCCGCCCGTAGCCAGCACAAACGTTCCCGCACGTATCGTTCCAATATGATGCCGCGACCGCACTCGCGCAACACTTACCTGTTCCTTCGTGACCTCGCAGTCCAGCGCAATCAGATGGGTGTTGAGATAGACTGAAACGTTCGTGGACCGCTCAAGAAACTGCCTGTACTCCACCGAGAAATCGATCGGCGGACTCCATCGCTCCAACTGCCATGACTGAACCTCCTCATTGTCCATGCCGGGGATGATCTCGGTCGGCTGTCCAGGGAAGACCACGCGAGCGTCATAGCTTCCCTTTCCCGCCCGGCACATCGCCGTTGCTTCGGCAAAGTACGGCTCCATCTCCTTGTATGTGACCGGCCACTTGCTCTCCGTCATCCAGGGGCGCGCTTCAAAGTCGATAGGGTCAAACGGAATGCAGCGGCCACCCCACGCTGAACTCGCTCCGCCAAACTGCCGCCGCCGGTTTTCCGCCAGATTCTCATGGGATCCAGGCCGTGCGATCACGCCCAGATGCAGCGATTGATCCGCCTCCGTCTCGCTGGATTCGCTTCCCCCCGCCAACAAGGCAACCGTGATCCCCGTATCGGCCAGTTCCAACGCGAGCGCAATGGCAACAGGCCCACCTCCAATGATGCATACATCCACCACCAAAGACTCTCGCTTTGTAAAATTAAGGTAGATCATCAAGGACCTCGTTAAGACCGGAGCACAGGGAACGGTATCTTTCTCTCGTCTCTAAACTGTTCCAGTTTTGCGTCAGGTGATCTACACTTCCCGTGCCAGAGAGTACACTCACAACCCCTTTCTGCAGTGAAGCCCACATCAACAACAAAGGCACCGTTTGCTCCGGGCCAAGACCGTTCGCGGCCAAAAACGCAGGCCATGCACTGCTTTTACGCAGCTTCGCCGCAGGCTCTGCGGCTTGGTTGGCGACAACCGGAACGCCAAACTTTACGCATAACCCTAAGATACGCCCGGAAGTCGCTGCCTGGAGGGAAACCGGCGTTTGCACAATCTGTACCTCGCCGCTCGCCAGGCCCTCTTCGAGCACTGCAACACTCGCCGTGGAGACTCCCGTCATACGGCTCTTCCCGGCCCTTCGGATCTCCCGTAGCGCCTCCCAGCTCTCCTCCCGAAGCACGCCGGCATCTGGCTCATGGAGAAAAAAAGCATCCACGCAGTCCGTCCCCAACCGCTTCAAGCTCTTCTCAACGGAACGGATAAGATACTGCCTGGAAAAGTTCTGCTTCGCTCCGGCCCACTGCAGGGCCTTCTTCGCCAGTTGATTCGCCGGGGAGCAGAACGCCGGAAGAGCCGCATACGGAAAGCCGCTCTTCGTCATCAGAAATGCCTTGGAGCGGTGCTCTCCCAACCCTTTGCGCACCATGCGTTCGCTATCGCCTGACCCATACGTGTCTGCCGTATCAATCGTTGTGATGCCAAGGTCCAGACAGGTTTGAATCAGTTGGATGGCCCTCTGAGCGGGAAGCCGGCCTCCAAGCGAAGCCAGACGGCTTGATCCGAACCCCAACAGAGACATCTCCGCAGGGGGTGCCGTTGCCCAGCTTTTTTTCGCGTGCATGGGCTCAGTATAGAAGCTGTGTGGGGAAAAAGTCCCGCCTCCGGACTGTTCTCTGCCCGGAGTCGCCCAAGAGTCGCCTAAGAGTCGCCCTAAATACAGACCAGCAGCCTAAACCAAACAAGCTCCAAAGCCGTCCCTTCGCCTTGCCATGCAACCTCCGCGAAGGTATGCGGCCGCAGCAGGCATCGTTCCCCAAATGGAATGTGCTATACCGTTACAGAAGGCCCTGCTAGTGTGGTGTCTCAGTCATTGCACAGACCGCCGTCATTCTGGCGAAGCAGAATCTCTGTACTGGCACCTTGGACCATCGCAAAGCTCGGTCGATGATGGAGAGAACTTCTGAGACAGGACACCAGGCTTTGGAATCCAGCAGCGGCACCCTATCGCGTTTCAAAAAGGCACATCCTGGGATCGACCTTAGGCCAACTGTCAGGACCAACTGCGAGCCGCGGGACGTTTGACAAGCCTTCCCGCGCCCGCTTGATACCTCCGCTACTGGGCAGATCCGCCTCAACAAGCCGCTCGTCCATCGTGGCCGTGCGCTCTTGGGACCACCGCTTGATGGGTATTAAAAG